>JAEEHO010000233.1 GCA_016280845.1 Paludibacteraceae bacterium
ACCTCGCCCCAACGATCATAACTGGTTCCGAGAGAGTCAGGGACAGCGAAGTATACCATATCTTTGTTAGATGCTGCATATTGGGGTTTGATGTAGCTAAGACGAATATCTTCCGGATAACGCTCGTAGAGATTCAGCAACGGATCGCTGCAATATACTTCGCCCCATCCGCCTCCGTCACCATTGAACATCGAGGCAATGCTACCAGAACCACGATTCTCGAGAACAGTATGAGCGACAGCAAACAAAGTTTCTTTACTATTCAAAGCATTAGCGAAATAGTGCTCGTAATCCGGATCCAAGTTAGCCACAGGATTCCCCATTTGGTTAACTGTCTCGATTACTTTATCATTCTCCTCCATATAGAGGTAAACACGACTAAGCAAACCGAGAGCGGTATTTTTGCAAGCATAACCTGCGTTTACATTACTTCCTGCACGCTTGGTCATCAAACTAGCAGCCTTTTGCAGATCCAAAACAACTTGGTCATATACTTCGCCAACAGTTGCACGATGAGTTTCTTCTGTACTGGTACTAGTACGGAGCACTATACCCAAATTGTCACGACCGTGACTATATGGTTTTGCAAAGATGGTTGCCATTTGGAAATGGCACATTGCGCGGAGAAAATAAGCCTCACCAAGCAACTGGTCATTTTCTGCCGACTTTCCTTCTTCAAATCCTTCTATAACAGTGTTGGCAGAAGATATAACCTTATAACCGACCATCCAGAAAAGACCTACGTTCTTCAGGTTGTCTGTCATTTGGTAAACCGTTGCCTGATATAACGGGTCAGTAGTACGTCCAGAGAGACTGGTGTTGTCAGCAGGGAACTCGGCCATCTGCATGTAGTGACGGACATATGTATTGCTGGATGCATACTCAATATACTCATATTCGTTCTTGAGCATAGCATAACAACCATCAATAATGTATTGCGCACCCGCAGGGTCGGATAGCAGTACCTTGTCATTCATTTCATCGTCAGGGACAACGTTGAGATCACAACTGCTGAAACCAAACACCAATCCAAGTGCTATAGTTAAATATAATGCTTTTGTTTTCATAATTGTTAAATATTTCAATTACCAATTAAAACTCTATCTCTATACCACCTACAATATTGCGTGCAACCGGGTATTGATCAGCATACATACCTGCCAACGAGTTTGTTGAGGTAGAGAGACTAACCTCCGGATCCATGCCCGAGAATTTGGTAGCCGTTGCAATATTGTCAGCCGAAACAAAGATGCGACACTTGCTCATATACTTCTTCGGAATGAGTGTTGCGCAGAAATCATAACTCAAGGTGATATTCTTCAAACGGAAGAAACTACCATCCTCCAAGTAACGAGAAGATACCTGATTAGAGTTTTTGTTTCCGTTCAGTACAGCCTTCGGGTGGGTAGCCTCATCGCCCGGGTTCTCCCAACGGGTCCATCCGATTTTGCTGTTTTCAATCGAGTACTGAGTATAACCAAGGTATGCACCATCTGCATCCAACGCTTGACGATTATAGTTATACACCTTGTTGCCATATGTAAAGTTGGTATTGATGCTCAGCGCAAGTCCCTTCCAACTAACCTGAGTGTTCAATCCGCCTTGGAAGAGCGGAGTTGCCTTACCTACTACTTGTACAGTAGCATTGTTGTAACTATTGGTAGTAGTCTTGTTGCCTTCTGCATCAACAACGTACCACAAGGGATCACCATTCTCCGGATCTACACCGGCCCACTCCTTCATAAACCAAGTGTAGATATCTTGACCTTCCTTAACTTGTTGGTTCACAGAACTTGCACTTTGGAGGAACGGAGTATGATCCGGCAACGAAGTTACACGGTTGCGGTTGAAACCGATATTGAAACCGATATCCCAACGGAAGTCCTTGGTCTTATAAGCCTGGGCATCGAGACGATACTCAATACCTTGGTTACGAACAGCTCCGGCGTTCTTGGTCACTTCATAGAAACCGGTAGATGGAGCTAAAGGAACGTTCAGCAATAAACCTGTATTGTCCGTATTGTATAAATCAATGGACATATCAATACGATCGATGAAAGTCAAGTCAATACCCACTGCAGCCATGTTAGCTGTTTCCCAATGCAAATCAGGGTTAGCCAATCGACTTGGGGTGGCAGCAGTAACATTCTGATAACTTTCTGAAAGCGCATAAGTAGCCAAATACTTATATGCCGGAATGTTGTTATTACCTGTGATACCGTAACTTGCACGCAGTTTCAAGAAACTAACTACTTTTTGGTCTTTCATAAACTCTTCGTTGCTGATCAACCAACTTGCTGCTACAGATGGGAAGTAACCTACGCGGTGATTAGGAGCGAAAGTTGAACTTGCCTCTGCGCGGAAAGTAGCATTGATAAAGTAGCGTTTTCCGTAGTCATAACCAGCTTGGATAAATGCGGCCCAACTCTTACCAGGGACTTTATAACCTGAAACAGAATACGGAGTTGTCGCATTAAGTGCAGTAACACCATTTGGCATACCTACACCACCGGCTGTAGTGTATTCGTTCTGCCAAAAACTATACTCATAGCCAATCATACCATTAACGGAGTGATTTCCCCACTGATGGGAAGCTTTCAAGATGTCAGTTGTTCCAAACGAATTAGACTGATCATGCGAATTTTCCAAATAACCATTCGCTACTTCCGGATGGAAAGTACGCGGGTCCTCATAAACAGTCCATTTGCTGGCACCATGCGAGAAACGGTTGCTTGATTGCAAAGTCAACCAATCCGTAATGTGGAAATTCAACTGAACGTCTACGCCCATTGAGAGACCGCCTCCACGCGAAAAGTCGTACAACGAGTTATGCAGTCCGTTAAACTTATCTTGAGAATACCATGCCTTACCATTATCAGAACGATTGGCAGAATTGATATAAACCGGAACGTTTTTATCCGTGATAGTCTCATCGTATGGGTTATCCCAAGGCATCTTGGTATAAGCATCGTTCATCATACGCCACGAAGCTTCGCTCTCTGTCGTTGATTTGTCAAAATAAGTATTAACCTTCATATCAAACCATTTAGTAATCTCTGCAGTCAAGTTAACACGACCAGAGAAACGCTCATAATTAGTATTGATGAAAGTACCATCTTGCTTGTAGTAATCAAACGAAGCATAGTAACCTAGTTTTTGGCCACCACCCGCTATGGAAACATAATAGTTCTGAGTCAAACCGTTTTTGAAGAAACACTTTCTCCAATCATAATCGCGATCAAGCAGTTCTGAGGGACGGAGGTCCGTAAATTCAGAACCTTTAATACCTTTGCTATTGTACATCTGCTTATGGTAGTAGTACAACTCTTCCGACTTCATCATAACGTAGTTACCAAAAAGCGGTTGCGTTGAGCCGACAGTTGCACGCAGAGTTACGCGTGCTTTCTCGTTACGCTTACCCGACTTGGTGGTTACAACAATAACACCACCGGCAGCGGCAGCACCGTAGATACCGGTAGCACCTGCGTCCTTCAATACAGAGATACTCTCCACGTCGTTCGGATTGAAAGATCCACCCATAACACCATCTACCACATAAACAGGATCTGAAGCAGCAGTAATAGAACCTGTACCACGGATACGAATCTCAGCATTTGCACCAGGTTGACCGGTTGAGTTGCTAATCTGTACACCGGCAATTTTACCTTGCAACATGTTGCCCACATCACTAGTAGTAACATCGGTTAGAGCGTCAGCCGAAACCGTAACAACGGCAGACGAAAGCTCAGCTTTCTTAACAGCCGAATAACCGAGGGATACAACCTCTTGCAGTTGTTGTGCATCCGACTCCATGATGATTTGCATCTCAGGAATAGCACGCAGTTCGATTGTTTTGTAGCCGATATACGACAGTTGCAATGTTGCCTTGTCCGGAACTGCAAGTTCGAACTTACCATCGAAATCGGTTACTGTACCGGTAGTGGTTCCCATAACCAGGACACTCACACCAATCAGTGGCTCTTGGTTATCGGCATCGATAACCGTACCTTTCACGTTGATGTCAGCAAATGCTGCTACCGCCAACGTCAGGCAGAGAAAGATTGTTTGTAATCGTTTCATAGAAATTTAATATTTGGTTAAATTGAGTTGTTTATACTTATTTTTCTACGACCTTCAGCAAATAGTCTCTCGTAAAAGAAACTTCTATTGTCGGGTTAGCACCGCTAACCTCAAACGAACGCGGTTCGTCTGCAGTATATTCAATTGCCGTATAGGTCTTGTTCTTATCCAGACCACGCAGTTCGATAGTGCCTGTATAGGTCGGTTCTGCAACATCCTTCTTGTCCACATGAGCCGGATCCATTGCACCCATCGGTTTATCCGGATTGACATAGAATGCGTAGTACATTGCATTGTTTTGGCGGATAACATGTGCCTCCGGATAGTCATAACCCCATGTATAGAGGTTCAAATACTCACCACGAGAGAGGTTGTTCTCCTTATAAATCTTCATCCACTTACGGATCAGAGCTTCTTTTTCCGGTGTCAGTTTGAACGGACCTTCCGTCCAGTCCGGATTATCCTCCGGATAAGTAAACTTGGTACCGATAACCGAACCCGTACCAATTTGTGAAGCAAAGTCAGTACCACCATCCGTCAACTCTACGTGGTCACCATAGTAAGCCAGACCCGGAGCCATAGCAGCATAAGCCTTGCGCTTCATACGTACCTGACAAGAACTCATCGGGTCAGAAGCCACTGCCTGGTTAAAAGTCGGCAACAGATAATAGTTGACTGCGCAACCGCACGGACAAATTTGAATTACTGCGTCCTTCTTCATCGCACGTGTCTGCTCATACACTTTCTGGAAATATGACGGCATTTGCTCAGGTGCTTCCCACGCGCTCTGCAGACCACTCTTCTCATTATAATCCGGCAGACAGCAGTTCAGGTGCTGACCGTCAATCTTCAAACCGTCGAAGTTCCATCTCTCGATGAACATCTTCAGCAAATCAGTCGTATAAGCATCTACAGCAGGGTTGACCGGTGACAGATACCAACTGTCCCACCATGTCACATATTCGTGAGCCCACTCACTTGTAAGAAGCAACATTTCCGGGTGCTCTTTGACCAGTTTGGTATCCGGATCTGCAGCAAGCGGAGCCCACCACAATTTAGCTTTCATACCGCGTTTATGGATCTCATCGGTGATATGACGCATATCTTTGTCACCTCCCGGGAAAAGTTTATTGGTATTCCAATCGCCTTCAGCAATCTGATAACCATCGTCAACATCCACCCATTTGAATCCTAATTCTGCGACTTTGTCCAGTGTACCCAACACCATATTCATCTTGAACGGACGTCCATAGCCCCAAGCGCACCAAACCGGCTCAAATGCTTCAGGCTCAGACGGTTGAAGTTTAACTCCCATGTCCTGCTGCATATAATCGGAGAATGCACGCAAAGCGTTGAAGTAGTCACCCTTGTGTGTGTAACGGAACGCCTTATAGCAAGTCAGCGTATCGCCTGTTGCCAATTCCACTTCTTCCGGCAGATCGTAGCGAAGTGCCATAGTCACCTTGTTATCGTAGCGTTTCCACTCAACCGGCATCGAAATCATGCGGAGTACCGGCTCGAACAAACCGATAGCAATACCGCCGTCACGTTGCCACAAATCCACTACAGGAATACCGCCTCCGTAGTCAGAGTTGTTCATTCCAAGATAGTTCTGCTTGGCGAAACCTTCTTTAACCGGCAGAACCCAGTCCATACGCGCATTAGTAGAAGACGGCTGCAACGACCACACAATCGAGTCTTGCGCCTCCACTTCAGTGCGGCACAATTCATAGGCTTTGACCGTAATCGGTTTGCCCAGGTTGACAAAATAGGTTTCGATAACTTCCAGTCCATCTACTCCCTCTACCGGGGTAACTGTCTGATGCTTTTCCACACGCAAACCGTTCTCGTTATACGGGAACGACTGCATGTCAGCTTCGGCACAAATCAGTCTGTCTGTCTGCGACTTGGAGCACGCAGTTACCAACATGGCAGCGCCGATTATAAATAAAAAATGCTTTTTCATTTATTGTTTTTTTTCGTAATAACGGTATATCAGTATATCATTCAATTACTTATACTCTGTCAAAATACGCTCTGCGTTGTCATGATAGAGTTTCTTGAGCACTTCGTCCGGCAGGTTGAATGCCGACAAAGCCCAGTGATAACCGAGTTCCAGGAGATAGAAATGCTCATCGTTGGTCTCCAAAACGCGGAAGATATTGCGATACATTTCAGCGTCCATACCGTTATCGGTACCGAAGAGTACGCGATCTTGGTACTTAATAAGGAATTCACGCGTAGCGCGCGGCGTGTGCGCGGATTCTGCTACGCGAGCAGAAATATCGAAGTACATGTTAGGATACTTGTCGAGCAGTGCGCCCAGACGCGGCAGATCGTGTGTCATGTTCAAATAGTGGCAAGCAATGAAGATGGTGTTCGGATTCTCGCGCAGAGCGTTCTCGAAAGTTTCCATCAACTTATTATAACCATAGCAATTAGTGGTATCCACATGCCATGCTACTGCATTAACAAGACCGTCATTTGTCTCATCCATAGGCAGATACATCCAATACGGCTCTGCAATATGAATACTGATAGGCATCTTCAATTCACCGGCTTTAGCGATCAGCGGTTTGATACGCGGGTCATCAATGTGGATATCTTTGCCGTCACCAGGACGAGCGTAAGTATCACCTTCACCTTTATCTCCCAATTCGCCTACACCGACGGCACCCAGTTCGTTGTGATAACGTTCCAACAACTGGCATGCTTTCTCGATTCCTTCCGGCGACATATCGCTGTAGTCGAAACAGCACCAGAATTTGAAGTGATCTTTGTAGGGTGCATAAGCAGCCACAAACTCCTCAAACGGACGACCAATCCACGAGCAATGCATGATAGCGGAGTTGAGCACACCTACCTCATCCATCGTCTTGGTCCACTGCTCAATCTCCTCTGCGGAAGATGCATAATCGTGCGCGTGCATGTCAATAATATCGTACTTAGCACGATTAACCTGAGTAACAGGGATATTGTTAACTACTACTGGACTGAAGTCTCTCAAGAGAATCTTATCGACAGGACTTTCGGTTGATTCTCCGGTTTGTTTACAATTGCATGCTGCCATTACCAAAGCAGCGAAAAGGAATAATACCGATTTTTTGCTCATGATTTTATTTGGTTAAATGACGCGATGAAATACCATAGCCTCATAAATTCGGTGCAAAATTACTATTTTATATGGAATTACGAAATTTTTTCGACCATGCTCTTAAACATGTTTTTTGGGCATTTTGTAAAGAACACATTGCAATTCAGCATTTTGCAAACTAAAATTAGCAAAAAATACGTGTTTCGGAGGGTTTCGAAAAATAACTACGAAACTTTTTTATTTGCACGTTTCGAAATTTTTTTGTACCTTTGCGCCGATTTTTGTATTGTATCATTTACGCATCATTTAATTTTTACTTTTTAATACCATAAATCCATGCATTCATCATCTGCAAAGGAGCGCAGAGCGCTTATCATGAGGTTGTTGGAGCAGAACGAAGAAGTGCAAGTTACAGACCTAAGTCGGGACACAGGCATTTCGGAAGTGACGATTCGAAAGGATCTCACTATTCTCCAAAATCGAAACCTTCTGATTCGAACGAGGGGAGGTGCTATGCGCAGGCCTATTGAGAACCAGAACGAAGACACCACTATCGCCAAGAAGCGGATGTTCAATTTCCGCGAGAAAGAGCGAATCGGCGAGGAAGCCGCTAAATTGATCAAAGACGGTGACTTTATCATGCTCGACTCCGGCACAACAACGCTGGAGGTGGCGCGTCATTTGGAAAAATTCAACAACTTGCACATCATCACCAACGCAATGAACATCGCAACGGAACTAATGAACTACAAACGTTTCGATGTGGTTTTGTTGGGTGGCAACGTGCGTATCAACAGCCACTCTACCGTTGGCCCGTTGGCTCTGTCCGTTCTCCGAAATTTCAGTCGGTACAAACTCTTCCTTGGAGTCGACTCATTCTCAATAGAGAATGGTGTGTCCACGCCGAGTCTGGAAGAAGCCTTACTGAACCAAATTATGATACAGCAAGCCGACAAGGTTATAGCTGTTTTCGACTCTTCGAAATTCAACAAACGTAGTTTCGTTCATATTGCGGATGCCGATCAGATAGACTGCATCATCACCGACCGCGCTATTCCGCCCGGAATGAGTTCGAAACTCAAAACTGTCGGTATTGACATAAGAATCGTATAAGTAAGAGAGAACATGTAAAATGGGTTCTTTGCACTAATAATCAAATAACACATAAAACAAAAAAAACAATAACACTATGCAAAAGTCTATTTATTTACTATTAGCAAGCGTTGTACTTGCATTAGCTAGTTGTACTTCAGATCTTGTGCCGAATGATTTCCCGTTGGGAGATTTCTATTCCTATGCCCCCTACAAACTGAACCAAACCATTTACTTTACCAACAACCAAGACACAATTCCATACTATACTGTCTTTAGTGTGTCCGAAGATTATAGGGTTGGTAGCAAGAGAAAGGGATTTAAAGAAATAGCAAATAAAAAGGTCTCTTTAAGAAAAATCGATTCCATGGAAGAAGGAGTTGACTTGTCAATCGTTTGCAATAATAGAGCTCATTTCGAAGTTAGTTTGCGCTCTATAGAGGAACCATATTCTATTGATGCTCTCTATGAAGTAGATTTTACAAATGAAGATATCTGGTCAAAATCATTTAAAAACTCTAAGATTCTCCGCTACTTTTCTAATGTTATCACTCTTTCGCAAGACGGCAAACCATCCGCTCAGGTGGAGAAAGTGAATGGTTTAACTAAATTTACAGATGAGTCCGGACGCATTTGGAGCGTAGTCAAGTAAGTTAATCTTGGCTTTCGTTCTAAAACAGTTAGGGTTGTAACATGTTACAACCCTATTTTTTTGTATACTATAGTAGTATAAAACGCATACCAGAAAGCATCATTTTTTAAGATTTTATTCTCAATCGTTTAGAAAATACACCTAACATTTGCATATGTTGGGTGTTTTTTGTATCTTTGCGCTGATTTTCAAAAAAACGAATGATAAAATGGAGAAAGAACATTGTGCTTTTGTGCCGAATTTTCTGCTCGGAGTAGCAGGCGGCATTCAGTACCTTAAATTGAAATCAGCAAGCAAGAATCCACGTAAGGCCAGCGAGCAAACACTCCGCGGCATTCTCAACTATGCCAAGAATACCGTCTATGGTAAGGAACACCATTTCGCCGAGATTCTTCAGGCGAAAGATGACCAAGAACTATATTCGCTATACCAAAAGTACGTTCCCGCACAGGAGTACGAATCGCTTCGCCCGTACGTAGAGCGTCACAAGAACGGTGAAGCCAACATCCTATTCCCTGGCAAACCTATCATGTATGCCACCACATCGGGTACGACCAAAGAGCCGAAGTGGATTCCTATCACAGATATTTATCTCAATGCCGTTTACGGCAAGATGACCAAAGTATGGTTGTTCAACTTCATCAAGAACCGCCACAAGGTCTTCTCCGGCAAGATCGTAAGTATCGTCGGCAAAGTCATCGAGGGCTATGCACCGGACGGCACAGTCTTCGGATCAGTAAGCGGTGTGACGCAACGCGACTGCCCTAAGTTTGTCAAGAAACTGTACGCTTCGCCGGCTGAGGTGTTCTCTATCACCGACTACACCGCACGCTACTATACCATCATGCGAATGGGTATCGAGCGCAATATCACGCTCATTGTAACGGCTAACCCATCTACCATCGTCGAGATGCAGAACAACGTCAACGAGTATTTTGACAGTTACTGCGACGATATCGAACACGGCACGCTCAAAGCAGATCTAAACATCAGCTCGGAGATTCGTGCTGCTATCCAACCGTACCTCAAGCCCAATCCCGAGCGTGCCAACGAGTTGCGTGCGCTGAAGGCGAAATACGGTCGTGTATTGCCTAAGCACTACTGGCCTAACATGCAAATACTGAACACATGGAAATGCGGTAACACCAAGGTCTATCTTGACAAGTTCAAAGACTCGTTCCCTAGCACTATGCTTCACCAGGAGTTCGGCTATTTCTCTTCGGAGTGCCGCTTCGGTTTGGTACTGGACGACACCAACAACACCGTGCTTTTCCCGCACATGCACTACTATGAGTTCATCGCCGAAGAGGATATCGAGAACCCGAACCCGCGTTTCCTCCAACTGCACGAACTGCAAGAAGGCAAACGCTATTGCCCATTCGTCAGCACCTATGCCGGACTCTATCGTTACAATATGAACGATCTGCTGGAGGTCGGCCCATGCTTCGGCAACACGCCTACCGTCCACATGATTCAGAAGGTGAACGGTATCGTCTCTATGACCGGAGAGAAACTGCATGAACGCCAGTTCATCGAGGCTGTCCGCACAGCGGAGAAGGAACTGAAGATGCCTATTAAGTTCTTCGTCGGCTTTGCTGATCTGGATCTGTCGGCCTACCATTTCTACTACGAGTTTGAAGACCTATCCATCGCGCAGGCGAAAGCCGAAGCATTCACCAAACGCGTGGATGAGGTGCTCCAAGAAGAGAACATTGAATACAAGGCCAAACGCGAATCATTCCGTGTCAAAGATCCAATCACTCATCGCCTGCAACATGAGTCGTTCGAGAACTTCAAGGCGCAATGTATCGCCGAAGGTTCGCGCGACGGACAGTTCAAGATGAACCTGTTGATGCAGGACGAAAAACGTCACGCCAAGTTCAAGAACCTGGTTTTGAAGTAAAGGCGAATGGTGAAAGGACAAAGGGCGAAAGGTTGGAGGGGAAACACCCGCTAACTATCCGCTGTATTGTCTAGGATTGTCCGCTATATAAAGGCGAGTGAAGGAATTAAAGCAAGTATTGGTTAATGATACGAACGATGAGATCGCTAAGTTTCTCCACTTGATATTCGCCTACCGATGCAGCAATATGATCATTGCCGACACCACTATCATTAGTGATAAAGACATAAGTTCCATCCGTTGCAATAGCCGCGAAACGCAAGAAGAACTCAGTATCCTTATCCACGCCGCTGGCAGCTATCGGGATGATTCGAATTCCTTTTTTTGCATATTGCGGGATCAACTGTTGGAGATCTGCGATGATTTTGTCTTCGTGGTGAGGAGGTGCGTCCAGCAGCATAAATGCGAGACGAATTGAACTTTCATCACGCCATGACAGTTTCTGCAATCCCGCCTCCAAAGCCTTATGAACCGCTTCGGGATAGTCACCTCCGCCATCGGCAGACTGTTTAGAAATAAAGTCCGTAGTTACAGATAAGTCTGTTGAGAAATTGTTTGCACGCGTCACGTACTTATCGCCCTCATCACGATAAAAGACTGCTGCCGTACGTATACCGGCTTCGGAATGATCTGTACCGACAGAATTAATAATATGCGTCAAGTCCGCTTTGAGAAAAGCGATTTCGTCAGACATGGAACCGGTAGCATCAACAATAAAGGCAATATCGATGTCTGCAGTTCGGGAGGTTGAAGCGGAGCATTGATTCCATTTTACTTTCTCACCCCAATGCGTTACAGAAACTGCCTGCTTTTGTTGCACTCCATTGACAATAAGCACCAATGCTGTAGTATCTATATCTTGCTGTTTCTGCGTCAATCCCACCCATAGGTTGGTTCGTCCCATATTGTCAGTACGAGCTTCATAAAGAACGCGCGAAGAGCCATCGGATTTATAAACCAATTGAATAGGCACATCTTTTTGTCCCGCTCCGGTTCCATCCGTTACGGTTACTGCCACACGGTTGTTAGTATAGAATCCCCAATAGTCACTACACCCGGTAAAGTCCGCCCCTTCTTGATCGGACTGTTTGTTAAGCATCAAGTTGGACCAGAAATCCCAGTTGTCCAAGTCACGCCATTCTCCGGCAGTCACCACTCCGGCTTGGGCTTGTCCGTCTCCGCTACCGGTACTTTCGCCATAGTACGCTCCTGCTCCGATGTCTCCACAAGGTTCGCTTTTGTAGGAACAACTTGCCAACAGCAGACTTGTTGCAGCAATAACAAAAAAGATACGTGTTCGTTTCATAATAGTGCGTTATATTATATAGTTAAACAATACGTTTCAAAATCCGCTGCAAAATTACTGCTTTTTTTCGGCGTGACCAAATTTTATACTTGGGAAAATGAAAATTGCAAATGTCTGAATAATAGACGTTTGCATTTTCGCGACTTGGGAAAATGCATTTTAATGGCGAAAGACTCTTGAGACACTTCAACTATCTCAACTGTATCAAGAGTCTCATGCAAAAGAGTACAGGTGAGTACAGCGATGTCACGGTGTGGCCTCGGTGTGACCTGCCGACGAACATAGTAGTATCATAATAATCACATAATAACAACATAATAATAACATAATCCTTGTAGCATTATAAAGGCGAAAGGCGAAGGGGCGAAGGGTTCGAAAGCAATTAAGAGGGTGTGTCTTCTAATTTATGACACACCCTCTTAATTTGTCAGAACTCGTTTCTATGCCATTAAAGAATCAGTCCTTCGATTTCAAATAGAACGCAGGCTTATACGGTTCGGAAATAGACCCCATACGCGTATCCGAACTGAAATTAAACGGTTCTTTTGCTACAAAGATATTCTTCACTGCGGCCGAATAATAGTGCAGCGTAACAATACCGTCAGTGGTACTATTACTCGGGTGCGCAATATAGAGGAAAAAGAGTCCATCAGAAGGTGAAATGACACCTACACATTGCCCATCCATAAAAGCCGCCATCACATCTCCATCATTCAACTGCCATTGGGAAGCCAACTTAGGATAGGACAAAGACATGTCCACCTCAACAACGGCCGTCATTGACGAAGAATAATCATGATCTGAGATAACCGTCCATGCCGGTTGTTGTTCGTTGCCTAAAAGCGTTTTAGGCTCCTTGTTCTTGCAACCCGCTGCCATCAGCAGCAGGGTACAAGAAACGATTATTATAATTCTATTTTTCATATTCGTTGATTATTTTGTTAGTTTATGACCAATTACATCATACTTTTCTCCGCCACGGATAATCACTACATGGTTGTCTTCTATCAACTTATATACTTGATTATCTATGTCTTGGAAAGTAAGCATTACCGGAGCCTTAAGCGAACCGACATGCGCATCGGCCTCATAAGCAATAGAGCCACCTATCGGATAGAGCGTCTCACCATTCATCTCAAAACGGAGATCACCCATTTTGTCCGATTGAACGGTAACAAAGTAGAACTGCTTATTGTTGATATTGATGGAACCGGTCAAACCGGCGAGTTCGTCACCGACATATACTCTCAAGTCGGTGAGCGTAGCCGAATCCTGAATAGCAACAATCATCGTCATATTAGAAGCAGCACGCGGGTTGGAGAATCCGAGATCTGTGCTCTGCGCTGCAGACAAAGCATGGCGACGCGGAGCATTATTTGCAGTAGGCTTGTTGTAACGCATCTTGACCATAGCAGAATCGAGGCGACGCAGTAAATAGCCTTGTCCCGGGTGCATGGTTTGTAACGAACCTTCCCACTTATGATTCTCCGTAAACACAGAGAACTGTGTCCGACTCTTGATAATATCACCCACCGATGCCTTGTCGTAGTAATCGGCAAGCGCATCGCGCATATTAACCGGTTCGTCCAACAAGTATGGCACGCAATTCCATTCCTTCTTGAGCGTAAGTGTACGTTGAGCATCATTCAGCGTTCGACCCTCGATGTTCAGCGTAAGCGGTTGCGAAACATACAGCATGTAGATAGATCTATAATCCATAGAAGTAATGCCACCGCACCATTTAGCTTCGCTGTCGTTGTATTTGAACTCCGAGTGTCGTGCGCTTGCAGGCGATTTAATCATATCACCGTTATGGAAGCCTTGCTCTGCTGTATACAGCGCATTAAGCATACTGTTGTTCGGTTGGAGGAACCATGAAACCCAATTCCACCCGCTATTCAGATTAATCTGCTGAAGCGAACCGGCAGAAGTGGTCAACAGGACCGGAGTCTGAGGCGATATACCTCGCATCGCATTTGGTACAAATCGTTGTACTGTATCAGGCTGGAGATTGTAAACCCTACCCGTTGATGCTTGCCATAGTTTGAAAGAAAGCACCTTATTCCTCATTTTATCGTTACCGTGGATAGTGAGATAAACGTACGATTTGTTCGTTGAGGATGCGAAAGTATTGTTGGACTTTCCGACAAGCTTGCCGTCACAGAATACAGCCACCATATCATTCTCATCGCTATCGAAATAACCGTTACCTTTCTCTTTTTCAATATAGACTTGTCCGCGCAGCGACATAGTATTAGCGAATGACTCATCCACTTCTTCATCTTCCCACGGACAAATGGCCTCGATAACCAACTCAACACGCAACGGCTCGCTCAGTCCGTTCTCGTCGGTCAGATAAACGAGTTCGGAATAAACGCCAACCGGTAATTCTGTGTTATAAGTAAAGGTGATGGTTTTGTCATCGGTCGGATCAATTGAGCCATAAGGCATATCTACACTCAACCATTCGGCATTAGACTCGATCGTGAACTGATGACGAATACCCGAATGGTTGCTGATCACTACCTTCTGCGCATTCGTTGCTTCCATATCGCCGTAGTATGCATGCAGTTTCAGTTCGCGCATATCCCACTTGAGACTGTTGCGGTCCACAAATGCCTGCCACATCACCGGCGAAACCATGCGGTTGCCGTTCAGGTCCTCTACGTTGCGTACGGTCACGTAGATAGACTGCTTGTTGATCTCGCGGTCGAGCATATTGAGATTGATGAGCAGTTCGTCGTGGTTGAATGCCCAGTCGAAATTCAGTTTGGTCAACTGGCTGCGTTCGCGTACCGGAGCATCGTTGTTCTTGTCGGCCATAGAAGCCACATCAGCCGGTTTGAGTACAAGCGGTTGCACCTTCTTGATGATATTGCCTTGCGAATCCTTAACAATACGGCGGTTATTGACGGAGAACACATTCTCCATCACACCACTGGTGCTCTCTTTGCGTTCCTCGAACGACAGATAAGCAATCAAGCCCATCTCGTCACCATGAGGAGCAATATTGTCATACGTCTCGATGAATGACTTAGGCAATGCCAATTCGTACATCACGAACTCATCAATATTACCCGTAAATCCGTCTGCGCCCAAGTACATCATACCACTCAACGGACTCAGATTGTCACAAGCAAACTGGTTGAGCATCTTACTATCAACAAAGATAGATGCAGTATTCATCGTACGATTGACACTCAGCACATAATGGTGCCAACTATCATCAGCCAACGAATTACCACTATTGACGTCCTTGCCGTCATTGCGGAAAAGCAGTTTGCCATTCTTCATTCCGATCCATGTACCACGGGCAGTCGTGGAATCCGTAGCCTCATATCGTCCGGCGGAGAAGATAGTAGCATCTGTTGATGTTGTTTTGAACCAGAACATAAGTGTATAGTCCTGAGTCTTGCCACGTGACAATATATCTTGGTCTAACTCCACTTCTTCCGTTCCTTTGTATGCCAGCGATATACCGGACGGCGTGGTCCATGTAGCACCATGGGTATAGAGTGTCGCGCCATTCGCCTTATCGGTCAGAGTCTCTCCCTTGCCTTCATTCATCGGATAGTAAGCTGCCAACTGCTGCTCGTAGCCCGTCAGACGAACCATATTAGTTGCAGCGATCTCTTCTGTATTCAAAGCTTTGGTCCATACGCGTGCCTCCAACATATTGCCGGCAAATCCACTACCGAAACACAGCGGAGCACTATGAGCATAACTGAACGAATCAGAATTATCATCGGTCACATCCAATGTACCAACATAGAAACGGATTTCTCCATTCTCCTTATTGTACGTGACAACCAAGCGTGTGAATGCCATCATCGGATTAGGCAATGGTTTCGAATAGTATGGAGTGTTGGTTCCGGACTGGAGGACAAGACGATTGTCTGCAGTCTTACCGAACATCAAACCTTCGCCCAATTTGCCGTGAGTAAAGAATATCTCGTTGCCCGTAGTAGAAGACGGACGAACAACCATGTCGATAGAGAACGATTTGTCTGCCAAATTACGTTCCACCTTACTCTTTGCGTACGACTCTTCCGTTCCGTCGAAATGAACCGAAGTAGAAGAAGTGATACCTGTATTGTTAGTCGTTCCCAAGAGTTGGAAATTGTTATCCTCGTCCAAGTAGTTACCGGCAATAGGCTCATTGAAACGCAACTTCAAATTATCACCCACGCTCAATATGGCATTAGCCGGTTCTGCAACGCCGAAGACGCGCGGTGGACGAGTATCTTTGATGCCGGTAAGCACAGGACTGGACTTACTAACAAATCCCGATCCATGACGACAGAAACTTACGGCACGCAGGTCGTACTGCTGCTCCATCGGATCACGCTCACCATAGAAGCGCAGTGTATTGATACGTCCGTTGGTGATCATCTCCTTATTGCCGGAAGCAGCGTCATACAGATTCTTGTCAGCGTAGAACGAGCACTGGTTAACCCAATCGTCATCACTCTGAGTGGTCAGTTTGTATTGGAATTCAATATGATCAAAGCCGCGGTGGTTGATATCGAAACCTTCGATTGTGATAGGCAGATAGTAACCCACCGAGTCTTGCGCCGCAAAGGTATTCATTACCCATTTGTCATGCGGTGCAGAAATCTTCACATCGGACGAAGAAGGCAAGAAGTGAACCGAGAACTTAAGGTTGTCAGCATTCTTGGCGCATGTGGTCGAACCAAGACGCAGCTCGATATTCTCATAGTCGTCCGTTGTACCGCGATAAACCTCCATCACCTTGGTAACAGATTGACCGGACATGATGAAGAAATCCATACCATTGCCCGTGACAGGCATGCCGTCAATAAATATCTTCGCACCATTCGGATTACTGCTTGCGTTCTGAGTCAGCGAGAATGTGGAGCCGACTGAATTGTCGGTTTGTCCCTCGTTGCTAATGCGCAGATTAAAGATTGCAGCCTTGTCGGCGGGCACGTTGCTACGCTCATGTGCATCAATCTCCAAACGCGGTTCTTCTATTTTAACTGTACCATTGTTGAGCAGCGTACCCGGGTTGTAGAATTTGGTTCTTTCTTCAGCTTCGTACGGACACATACTTGCTCCGGCTTGGGTGAAGAAGACGAAACTGCCATAGGTAGGCTTGCTGTTTGGAACATCCGCTTTATCGCGATGCTTCGCACTCTCTGCTTCGAAAGCTGAATCTGTCGTGCAATATACACTCGTAGTCAGATTGCCAAACTTGTTAGGAGTCAGAGTGAAACCGATTGTTTTGGTGTGAGAATCACTATTTCCGTAAGGACCTGACACATCCGCATTAAGAATGGGTTTAAATGTGACCTTCCAATTGGCACCCGGTGCTTTTCCATTTATCTCCCATGGGAATGTACTACCATTGCTTTTATCGTAAACTTTATCTATAAGATTCGCGATATTATTTCCAATTTCTGTACCAATCCCAGCCATACCTTTGAATAATTCAGAAGAACTTCCACCAAGCAAACCACCCAGTTCCCAATCATAGGAATAGGTATAAGAGAAATTCTCGCTATACGTTTGAGATGTACCGCCGCTGACAGACCAAGTGCCCACATTTCGTCCATTTGCTTTTGCCTCTACCTTCTGTTTTTCGTTCAGTGTAAGCACATCCACCCATTGGAGTATCATTTTATTGAGAACCGAAACTTTATCCGTTGGACTGCCACTATAGTTTGCCGGTTTGATTTGTTCATAATGATTCGGCAAGCCAAAACTATCTTTATTCTGTTCGGTAGTTTTGTCCCAATACAAGATTTTCCCTGTTGCATTTGCCAGTGTCTGGATCTCAGACTTCGTTCCACTGAGCAAGAGTGAATTGCGCTCCTTAACAAGATTAGGTAACAATGTATTGATAATATACTCTTGGGTATATGCAAATTTGCCCGTAAGTGCACTACCAATTACCGTTTCCGTTCCTATCACAAGATAATACTTTTTGCTATCCATGATTCCAGAACCCAATACAACCAATGTCCCAGCATCTACTGCTGGTTTGCGCAAATTGTAGGTCTGTTCTGTAATAGCACGGATAACTTTTCTTTCACCATATAGGAGTCCCTGCATCTTTCCAATAAACACATCCGCATCACTACCGACCTTAGAACTGCTTGTCGAGATTTTGTTATTGGTTTGTATATCGTACGAATACGTCCACTTTCCATTGTACTCCATCGCAATTGGAATACTAAATTTAAACTGTTTGGATACGGTATAATCTGTTCCCGCATAAACTCCTGCCACGGGAGTACCGGCATATGTACCAATATTATTCGTAATATTTGCACCAAAACCAAATCCAATCTCCACACCTGCTTTCACTTGAAGATTAATTGTGTGTCCATAATGATACTTGGAGCCGGATTCCAGCCATGCATAACTACCTTCTCCCGGAGGGTCTCGCAGGATATCCACAATTGCGATTCCGACGGTGTCAGCTCGGATACTTTTCTCTTCCATGCGTGCTCCTGTGATAAATGCCTGTATCGGATCTGCTTCGACATAATCGTTTTCGATTTCGACACTCGCACTTATAGTATGCAACGCAGCCTCGCCTTTCAAATGGAATACCGGGTCGTCTACCGCGACGCCGAACTCTGCTTTGCCATTCGCATCCAATTGACGAATAATCGTTTGATTATTATCATGCAGACCATTATGAATACGCAATGTACCTCCGTGCATGTTCACCTGGTCGCGTTTGCCTGTTAGTTTATCATTGTTGTAATAATACTCTTCATAGGCTTCCGCACGGAAATTGTAGTTTCCTTTTGAGAATACCGGATGTCCGAATAGATATGTTATGTTACCTACTGTATCTTTGCTTACAATGGGAATTTCTACGTTGGTTTGCTCATCAGCAACATCGGTTGCTTTCATCTCCTTAATTCCAAAATAATCGCACTCCCCATTCAATCCGCGTTGAATAAGTTTGAGCGCAATAGGCGAATGATAGATACGATTGTATATAGCATTGTAGTGTACCGTGTCGTAGTCTCTTGTTACTTCCTGGTCGGTCAAAACAGCTCCGGTTAGGTCTATCGTTTCTATACCCTGGCCATCGCCATATAGCGTAGCATAACCTTTTGCTGTTACTTGCGAAATCTTGTAACGCACCGGCCACAAGTCTATTTCATACTCTCCGGTAACAGGATCCGGATTGACAATCAACCGCTTCTGCATAATTTTCATTGTGGTATTACCCACTGTATCAATACCGTTAGGTGTGTGCACCAAGTGTGCAAAAGCAGTATCGCGTTCGGTAATGGTCGGATCTTGCGGGTCATTCACCATGTAGGAGATATTGTCTCCCTCAAGCGCCATAACAATCTTCAGGTCTTCGCCTAAGTTGTTGTAACTCAGTCCAAAGCCCAAAGGCAGTTTGCCTTGATCATTACCACCCACAACACGTCCGGTCAAGCGAACTGTAGTCATATCCCAGAAACGAACTCCGTCTTGCGCTTTGGTGAGCGAGACTGTATCTTTACCATCTATGCGGAGATAACCGTCATTGGCAAATGTATGACCATCCATCACCACCTGTAGCGTTACCGGAGCACGTTCAGGCATCGTGAGTTGGAAGGTTCCGTCGTGCGCAGTACTTACCGGCGCCCCTGCATAACTGACTAACTTACCATTTATGCGGAAGTTGGCTCCGTAAACCGGAATAGTTGTTCCTTGATACAACACGCGGCCCGTCAGACGAACGGAAGATGTATTGACAAAAGTTATACTTGCTGCTTCACTTCGACCTTTCGAGATACTTATTGTCGCCGATTGTGCAGAGGTATTGTTATACGAGAATGTGCCGTAGTCTGAAGTAGGCGTAATGGAATAATCTGTTCCCGTAGCATCGTACAACAAGCTATCGGCAAGATAACTACCGTCTGCTTTGGTAATAACCTTTATTGTGTCTTTATCACTTGCAATTTCAACGTTGATACCAGCGCAACCGCTACCATCTTCAAATTGGACTCGTCCGGCAATGCTACCATATGGAGAACGCCAACCTTCGATGGTATCGCTAATCTCTGTATAGTTACCATTACAAGTAAAACGCAACGTCAGTTGGTAATCATAATGCTTATTCGGATCGGTGTCTGCATCCAGATAACCGGGTTCTTCCGTTACCAACAGTTCTTCAAAAGCATCATTCGTACCATGGCTACGGCGAGCCAATACATAGTCGGTTACACCACCCGGAGTAGGCTCCCATTGCAAAGCAACACCTTTCTTGTCCGTTCCTTGAGTAGCAGTAAACGAACTGATATTGGCTGCGTCTGCCGTGTACAAATCCGGACCTTTGAGAGCAATGGACTTTTGATATTTCTCATCATTGAAATTGAGCAACGAGTGGCTTGGGTCTATACGCACTTCGTATTCGTAGTGCGTACATCCGGCATCTGCCACATCGGTTACATGTGCTATCCACGAGCCATCTGCCTGACGGACAATACTATCTTGCGGCACATAGATAGTTTGAGTCAAGCCCATGTCTGTCATGTGTTTGGTTATGAGAATCTGCGCATTCTTATCCCATTGGCAACGTGAGATAGTGTCAGCATCATCCCGTTTAAGCATTGGAGACAGGTTGGCATATAGGTCTGCTTTATATTTATCCAGACTATCTCTGCGGAATGATTTATCGAACTCATCACGCGCTATGTAGTATGCATTCTCGTCCACAACAGGAGACAACTTAGTTACCGTCACAGGTGTAGCACCTGCAACGTAGGTGTTAGTCTTGACGTATCCATAAATAGGACCGGAAGCGGCAATTTCTACGGGTTCGGTAACATGTGTCACCTTTGCGCGGAAACGCACTGTCGCGTCATAAGGAACATCGAAGGAGAAAATGCTATCCTGCAATGTCATAATGGTATCACTCGCTAGTTCCCATACACTGGTATCTTTCAACATATAGTTGATGAATACAGTATCGGGGGCATCTGCCAAAACATCAGCCCGGCGAATCAGTCGAACTGGTACACTACTTAAGTCATATTCCTCCAGTTGCAAATCGTACTTACAATCCGCAGCGGGCGTTGGGTCCGGTTTGACAACTTTGTTGGCTATCTTAATATTGAAATGCACGATACGGTTGTCCGCAAAATTCTTATCCAACTCATATTCCGGCTGCATAGTGTCTAAAGGTGCCAGAAATTCATTTTTCAGCAATGACGTTTTCAACGCATAGGGGTTGTTCTCCCAATCCCACACAGAGGAAGACGCACGGCGAACACGGTAGTAAACCGGAGTGCCGGCTTTCTGGCGCAGAGAGGTAACGGTTCCCTTGTATCGAGCTATCACTTCGCCATCCTTATAAATATCATAGTATTTAGTGAACGAAGTATATGTGCCTGTATCGGTCGGGTTCTTCAGTGCCGTGATATCATCCGCATAATGGTACGTGCTGGTATCAGACGAATAGGGAACAACTGCTATCGACTGCGCACCTGAGAAGTCCGACATAAGACTGCGTTGAATCTCAAAGAAATCGCCTTCTACCAAGTCTTGCTCTTTCGGAGTCTTTACCTCCCAACTGACAACCGTAGTTCCCGTCATGCTCTTTTGCTTATCGCGCTGTTCTTCTGCTTTCAAATCATATAATTTGTGATAGGCAGGAATACTAACCTTGTTGGTGCTTAATTCTTGTTGAGTATTAGGGTTACCTTGTTTGTCCGGATAAATATTAAAAGTAGCATAGAAACCACTCTGCACTTTATCAGTTGTCGGCACATAGAGTGTACCTGATTGCGATGTGCAACTTTGTTTCTTTCCATTTAATGATGTATAGTACCAAAGCGGTTCTTGATAAGTAACATAAGGTATGGCTGCATAACCATAACCAGCGGTACCATTCTCATTCACTGTATGCAGGTATGGGTCATACAATTCCGGAGATTGCGGAGTTTTTCCTCCTTCAAATTTATCCGACCACTGCCAATTATATGTATCATATCGACCACCGTCTTTTTTCCAAACATCTGCTTTGATTCCTACAAAGAATTTTTCATCTTGTAAACTTGTCGGAAGATACCAATCGAATTCTATATACGTTATAGGATTCCACTCTGCATCAGATTTACGTTTTAGATACACTTCCGTCCAATTACCTCCATCGTGGTCGGTAACGGTTACCGGAACTGCATCATATGTGTTGCGTATAATGATGTTACCGCAATTAGGATGAACCCAAATATATCCTCGACCTTTATTCCCATTGTTATTATTAATATCCTTTTCATGACCGCCAAACGAAATACAACGTTTGTTTTCGCTACTGCCATCCAAAGAATACCAAATATAGGTATCATTTGCTTGATTACATGCATCTGAGCACCTTAAGTAATAATCGTGTTGTCCTTTATTTCCCCAAACCCAAACCGGGATGTTGAAGCGCAGTACACCATTACCCATACTAGTTACGTGATAGTGACTAAAACTTTCCAAATAATCGTTTTCGCCTGCATGGAGCCGAGCCACAGAGACAAACATAGTGAGTGCCATCGTCACCCACAATCGAAGATGTAAATGTTTTCGTTTCATAATATCTATGATTTTGATTTAGACAAGGACAAAAGGTTATACAAATATATACAATTAAAATGGAAACACCATGCCATCATTTGAAATCGAGATGGGATAGTGTTTCCATTATATATGTCTGCAAACCGTTCAAGCCAAAAATGTGCAACTCGCCCTGTTTCCATTCACCACGGGTAAGTAGATTTGCCTTCAGCGTAAAGACATGGGTCTTGGTCGAATCGCCGAATTCGGTTGTAATTTTGCCTTTGGCATGCAACGAACTCGCCGCACATGCTAAAGGCGAAAACAGGGCACAAGGCTTCATAAAATTGCGTTATTGTTCCAAAATACTGCTTCGCTTACATGCGAAAACCGCGCAAAGATACAACTAATTTTTTATATACGCAAATTTTTGATAGTTAAAAATGTTTTTCGAACGCTGTGTTCGAAAAATCAACGTTAGTGATTCTTAGTCATTCCCGAGACTCTTACGAGAGCATTCCAAGAGTATACCAAGGGTATACGAAAGATGAAAGGTAAAAAAAGACAAGGGAAACTCTGAATATATATAGAAATACAACTGTCTAACCACAGTATCAAAAAGTTGTTTACCACGACAATCTCGCGACCATTGCGTACATCTCACAATATTATGGCAAAAGGCACAAAAAAACGACATACTCACGTACATCGTTTTTCAATTTCAACAATCTTTCTCATTTCCCCCAAACGGGGTCATTTTAAGGTAATTTTGGTAATAACGCACTACTTTGCTTTCGCATTGTAGATCTTTCTGTAGAAGAAAGAAATTAGGTACTAATTAAGGTTAAGTCTTTCGGCAATAGGTTTTATTCTGGTGCAAAAGTACTGCTTATTTTTTATATGTGCAATAGTTGGAAACAATAATTGACGTAAAGTACAGAAAAAAGTGCTATTATTTACGAGAAATCAATTTTGTGGGCACCCATTATTCAACTAGACATACAATTTGAGGACACTACAGAATCCTATCTCGTGGGAACAATAACCGCACAACCGACTAATTCACAACACATTCAAGGAGCAAAAAATGTTCATATTGGGGCTACAATGACAAAAAGTAGAGAAAAAATTTGCATATGTGCAATTTTTGTAGTAATTTTGCAGCCAATTTTGTATGCGTGCGTGATTGCGCCCGCGCCTTTCGCGTGGACAAAATGAAAAGTGAAAGGTGAAAAGTGAAAAGAAATTTCAATATTAAAGTAAGTATGAAATATCTAAACCAACTGAGAGCCGCAATGGCTGTAACGATGGTTGGCCTGCTGGTAGCAGGTTGCCATTCGGACATCGATTTTACGAATATCGATGGCCGCGCAGAAGTGGACATGGGTTTGGTGCTGCCTGTAGGTAGTATCAAGGCCTCGTTGAAGGATGTATTGGGCAAAGTGCCAAACATCTACATCGATTCGTTGAACAATATGGGTGTCATTACATGGAAAGACACGTTCAACATCAACCGCAAGTACCACCAGGTTGATTTGAAGAAGTACATCTCCAGCAAGGAGTTCGGACTGAACGTACACGATCGTATTGCCGCCGACTTGGACGCAGACAACAAGATTACCGGTAACGGCTCTAATTTCGTAATTGATTTCCCGATGACCCTGAAGTTGGAGGGAATCAACAAGGAGCTGGACGAAGAGCGTCTGGATAGTGCGCTGATTGAATTGGCCAACTTCACCACCACGCTGAACCAGAGCAATATGCCTGAGATGAAGTGGGAATATGTACAGAAGGTGGAACTGGATCTTGGCTCGAACATCAACCGTCCGGCAGGCAACAAGATGACCGTTTACACCAAGGACGGTTCGATCAACTCGTTCGGTCAGCCAATGCCTATCGAGGTGGACAACTTCACCATCTGCATGATGAAGAACCGCAATCTGACTCCGGACCAATACACAGCATACCGCAGCAACGTGGTTGACTCGTGCATATTCCACTGCTATATCACGCTGAACATCCCGGCCGGCACGAAAGTAACTATTCCTAACGATGCACAATTCAGATATGACCTGAAGGTACAATTCATCGACTACAAGGCATTGTGGGGTTTCTTCAAGCAGTCAAACGAGATGTACGATAGCGATACCGTTGATTTCACTAAGGTTTGGGGAGAGTTGGATTTCATCAAGAAAGCACGTTTGCCTTTCTCTGACCCTGTCATTCGTACTAAGATATACACCCACGTAGCGGGTGCGCTCATCATGGGTGGTGACTACTTGTTTACCGTTGACTCAGCCGGTCACGAGCACTACGCTGAATTCGGCGCAAGCAACTCGCGTGTACTGGAACACCACTTTCCGAAAGGCGAGTATCTGGATCCTGTAACCAGCAATATTGGCGATTCGACCGAGAATACCGTTTTCGTTTTCGACAAGTCAGCTGCCGGCGGCCGTATCGACAAATTGTTTGCCGACATGCCGCAACAACTGGCATATAACTTCAACATTAACTTCGATTGGCAGAAGACGCCGCAGATACGCGTAACGCAGAACACCACCATCCGTGTGGAAGCAGAAGCTACGCTGCCGATGATGTTCAACCAAGGAACGCAGATCGTCTATACCGATACGCTGAAGAACGTCAATCTCTCGAAGGTGGACCTTGACTCGATGCTGAACGATGTAGAGATCGTCGACACTTTGAAACTTGCGAACATCAAGTTGCTGCTGCTCACCGAGAGCACCATACCTTTGCAGATCAAGGCGCTATTCCGCTGCTATGACAAGAACGGCAACATCATCAAGGATCCGGAGGACCCAAGCAAGCCGCTGACGCTCTTCGAGTCGGACACGCTGCGTATCAATCCGCCTAAGTTCGTCTACGCTAACGGTGTTTGGACTATATCTGAAACCAACAAGTCGAATGTGGTAGCTTCGATTAGCAAGAAGCAACTGGATGTTTTCCCGGAAATCGACCACATCATGTACTCGCTGTGGGTGGATGACGAGTCGCTCAAGTACGCCTTCGAGCAAGGTGCCTTCAACGTGAAGATCACCGGTGACTCGGGCATCAAAATGCAGATCGGCTTGACAGGTCATGTGGATGCTGTATTGAACCTGAATGGAAACAAAGATAAGAACAATAAATAAGGAGGACTAAGCCATGCATATGAATCGTAAGTTTTGGACCATTGTCCTCTTGGCATTGACAGCCATCAGCGCAAGCGCTCAACAAGTGAACACCTTGTATTTCCTTGAGAACGCTCCGATGCGCCACACCATCAACCCGGCCTTCCAACCGGTTAGCAAGGGTTATATCAATTTCACTCCGCTGGGATGGATGACGCTTGGCGTAGGCAACAACGTGCTGACTATCAGCGATATGTTCTATGTTGACCCTGCGACAGGCAAGACCGTTACCCCACTCCATCCGGAGGCAGGTGACAAACAATTGTTCCTCAAGCAGTTCAACCGCAGCATGCTCTATTTCAACACCGACTTGACACTCGGTCTGCTCAATATGGGTTTCCGTATCAAAGATGACGGCTACCTGACTATCGGTTTCAACGAACATATCGAAGTAGGCGAAACAACTCCGAAGAGCATGTTCGAGTTCATTCTGAACGGCGGTATGACCGACCTCACCGGCGGCACCAATGTGATGAACTTCAACGGCCTCGGTTTGGGTGCAACGCTCTATACGGAGATGGCAGTAGGCTATAGCCACCGTTTAGACGAACAGTGGACTATCGGTGGTAAACTGAAGATTCTGTTCGGTCAAATGGACATGAGTGTTAATAGCAAGATGCTACAGATCAAGTCTAATCCGGAATGGATGAACATCAACGCGCAGTTCGGACTCAACGTAGCCGGACCGATTGATTTCAGCAGACTGCCGTCAGCAGAGGGCAAGACCATGCAGGAATATACTCAGCAGTTCCAGAACGGCGGTGTCGCACTGGATAGTCTGGTTGATTACCGCAATGTATGGAAGATGATTACTCCGTCGGGTATGGGTGCAGCCATCGACTTCGGTTTTGCATACAAGCCTATTGAGAACCTGCAACTGAGTGTAGCTCTCAATGATTTGGGTTTCATCTATTGGAACAAGGCACAAAAATACATCTGCAATCTGGATACTACGTTCAACGGCGTGGGTGAGTTCGACTATGGCGACCCTGCGTTCCGTGACAACGAAGGCAATTTCTCGACCCAATTGCTGCTTGACTCGGTTAAGAACAACCTGATCGGCATTGCCAACAGCGCGACCTTCCAACGTCAGGGCAAAGGCTACTGCAAGATGCCTTCGGCTAAACTCAATATCGGTTTGGACGCTAATTTCTGGGAGAACCGCATCGGTTTCGGTATCGTATCGGCTACACGTCTTTATAACGCGCGCCTATATGAAGAGTTGACCATCGGTCTCGCATTCCGTCCGTGCAACTGGTTCAATATCGCGGCTTCTTACTCGCTCATGGAGAACGGCAAATACAGCAATATCGGTGCCGGCCTCAGTTTCATGCCGTATGACGGTATTAACATGACGCTCGCAATGGACTACATTCCTACTTCCTACGCCGCTATTCAGGGCAGCGAGAAACCGCTGTATGTCATTCCCGACAAAACTAAGAAAATCAACCTCGCTCTCGGCTTCTCTATCTGCTGGGGTAGCAATCGCCGCGATAAAGACAAAGATGGTGTGTGGGACAAACTGGATATGTGTCCTAATACGCCGCTCGGCGTTGCTGTGGACGAACGCGGTTGTCCGTTGGATGAAGACCACGATGGAGTGCCTGACTACCTCGACCTATGTCCGGGTACACCGCAAGAGGCTATCGGTTTTGTTGACTCAGTCGGTTGTCCGCTGGATAGCGACGGTGACGGTGTAGAAGACTACCGAGACTTCTGTCCGGGTACACCTAAGGAGGTTAACGGCTTGGTTGACTCGATTGGTTGTCCGTTGGATACCGATGGCGATGGAGTGCCTGACTACATCGATCAGTGTCCGGGTACGCCTAAAGAAGCATATGGCAAAATTGACACACTGGGTTGTCCGCTGGATACCGACGGCGACGGAGTGCCTGACTATCTTGACCAATGTCCGGGTACACCGCAAGAGGCATATGGTAAGATTGACTCGGTTGGTTGTCCGCTGGATACCGATGGTGACGGAGTGCCTGACTACCGTGACGAGTGTCCGAACACTAAGCCGGAAGCAATCAAGTTCGTTGATGCCAAGGGTTGTGACGCAGATACCGACGGCGACGGAGTGCCTGACTACATGGACGAATGTCCTGCTGTACCGGGTGTGAAGGCTAACAAGGGTTGTCCTGAGGTTAAACGCGAAGTACGTCAATTGCTCCAGAAGGCTATGCAAGGTATCGAGTTCGAGACCGGTAAGGCTTCTATCAAGAAGAAATCCTTCCCGCTGTTGAACCAGATTGCCAAGGTCTTTGTTGAGAACGGCAATTATATCGTTGAGGTACAGGGTCACACCGACAATACCGGTAACGCAGACTTCAACAAGAAGCTGTCAGAGCAACGTGCTAACTCGGTAATGAAGTACTTGATTTCGCAGGGTGTTCCTGATGATCGACTGAGCGCACACGGTTACGGTATGGAAGTACCTATCGCTGACAACAAGACCAAAGCTGGTCGTCAGAAGAACCGCCGTGTAGAATTCAAGATCACCTTCGAGGAAGTACACTTCGAGACCTTCCTTGACCACGCTGATCCGCAACCGGAGCAGCCTGCTCAACCGGAACAACAACCGGAGCAACAAGCTCAGCCTGCTGAATAAGCAATATTATGGACGGTAGCTTTGATCGGCTACCGTCTAACCAAGAACTTATTAACAAACAAAAAAACTATAACATATGGGACGCGCATTTGAATATCGCAAAGCAACCAAATTGAAACGTTGGGGACACATGTCCCGCACATTTACTAAACTGGGTAAGGAAATCACTATCGCTGCTCGTGAGGGCGGTCCGGATCCAGACTCCAACCCACGTCTGCGTGCACTGATCCAACAGTGTAAGCGTGAGAACATGCCGAAGGACAATATCGATCGTGCTATCAAAAAAGCAACCGATAAATCGTCAGAAGGCTACAAGGAGATCAACTACGAAGGATACGGTCCACATGGTATTGCTATCTTCGTGGAGACCGCTACGGACAACCACATGCGTACGGTGGCTAACATCCGCTCCTATTTCACCAAGTTCGGCGGCACTCTGGGCACACAAGGATCGCTGCAATTCCTCTTCGACCGCAAAGCTTGCTTCACCGTTACGATGAAGGACGGCATTGATCTGGAAGAACTGGAGCTTGAACTTATCGACTTCGGTGTTGAGGAACTGGGTGTTGACGAGGAGGAAAACACCATCGTCATCTATTCGGACTTCAACGAGGCCATCAATATGCAGAAGTACCTCGAGGAGCACGGATTTGAGATTCAGGCTATGGAGTTTGTACGTATTCCGAACGACACTAAGGAACTGAGCGACGAGCAACGCGAGTCTGTTCAGAAACTCATCGACAAAATCGAGGAGGACGAAGACGTTCAGAACGTATTCACCAACATGGCAGAGTAAAGTTGAAAGATAATCTGAAAACTGAATGCTGATTTCTGAATACTTCAAATTAACAGATCGTCAGGCTGAGCAGTTTGCTCAGCTTGATGCGCTGTATAGAGACTGGAATAGCAAGATCAACGTCATCTCGCGCAAGGATATAGACAACCTGTATGAGCACCACGTGTTGCACTCGCTGGCTATAGCCAAATTGTTGCCGTTCCAACCGCACACCACCATCCTGGATGTCGGCACCGGAGGCGGTTTCCCTGGTATTCCGTTGGCTATCCTCTTTCCGGAATGTCAGTTCACGCTGATTGACTCAATCGGCAAGAAAATCAAAGTAGCCACAGAAGTTGCACAAGCACTCGGACTGAACAACGTAGTGTGCAAGCAGGAACGCGCAGAGGAAGAGAAGCAGAAGTTCGACTTCGTTGTCAGCCGCGCCGTAATGCCACTGCCGGACCTCGTCAAACTGGTGCAGAAGAATATCTCCTCCAAGCAGCGCAACGCTGTTCCTAACGGACTCGTCGTACTCAAGGGCGGAGACCTGCGCGACGAACTCAAACCGTTCCAGAAAACGGTGGAAGTGACACCATGCAGTCAGTGGTTTCCGGGAGAATGGTTTGAAACGAAACAGGTAATATACTTACCGATGTAACAAAACAAAAGGCACTCACACGAGTGCCTTTATGTTTTCCTCTACCGTACCTGCCAGCATATCCACAGGCGCTATTTCTATCATAGTCTTGCAGCCGTATTGCCCGCGCGCTTTCATTCTATATACCGCGCGCGCGCAACTGACCATCACTTGTCCTGTCAGCGCAGGGTTATTGATCTCCATATTGAACTCAAAGCGCTGATTGTGCGTCTCGCCCGATACGCCTGAACGCGTCAAGTGAACGCCGTGCGCCACATTGTTCAGCGCATCCACATCGTCCACTTGGATAACATGCGTCTCGTCGTGAGCAAAATAGTCGTCCTTCAGCAGCGCAGCCTCTACGGTCTTGAAATCCGCACCTTTCTCCAACTCGATATACACCATGCGGCGATGAACACCCGTTCCTAACGGAATAGTCATGCTCAGCGCATTTTTTACTCCCGCAATGGCCTTGGCTGCCACAGAGTGACCCATACTGCGACCCGGACCGAAATTAGTGTACGTTATTCCCTTGGGTGCCATAGCCATCAGCAGCGCACGCACCATGCTATCTGTGCCCGGATCCCAACCGGCAGAGATGATACTCGTTGTTTTGTTGGTCTCGCACAACGGGTTCAACTGCTCACGCAGACCGCTGATCTGACCGTGTATATCAAAACTGTCCACCGTGCATATTCCCTTAGCCGCCAACACTGCGGCATACTTAGGCACTTCGCGCGTCGGTGTACACAGCAAGACAACATCTGCGTCCAAATTGTCCAAACAGTCATTGTGATGGAAAATTCCCGCTAACTCCATATCCGAAGCGGCACGGATGGCCTCTTCCGCTGCACGGCCTATATTACCATATCCGAGAATTGCTACTTTAATCATATCTGTTTCTTTCATTTTTGGTGCAAAGGTACGACAAATATCGCATATACGCAAGTGTTGCGTGCCATTTACCTGCCATTTCCGAGACATTTACAATATTTTATCGAGAATACATGTGAAAAATAGCACACATATTTGCGTATATCAGAAAAAATGACTACCTTTGCACCCGCAAAGGTTTAGACGAACCAATTTATTACCACTTTTATAAGCGGTATTTGTATATAAGTGCAAAGCGTTGCACTGAAAATCAAGCGTTTGCTTTATTTGAGGATTCATTCATTTCTCGACAATTTGATTTAGTCTTCCTAAGTATTGCGAAACGCTCACGTGTTCACGTGGGCTTTCTGCGTATATTGGAGACTATGGGAGTCGAGACCCGAATGAACCAATTGCAGTTGGCTCACTTTTTCTTTTAACAATTATAAATTAACTTATAATGAACCACAAACTTATTACTCTTATTTTCGCTATTCTGGTAAATGTCGGTACTTTATTTGCTCAAAGTGGCACATGTGGTGACAATCTTACATGGGCCATTGATGCTAACGGCACATTAACCATCAGCGGCACAGGTAGAATGACGGATTTTCGTTATGCAGGTGCTCCATGGTATTCGTATAGAGGGAGCATTTCCAATGTATCTATAGCACATGGTATCACTAGCATTGGGTCTTATGCCTTTTATGGCAGCCTTGGTATGGTAAACGTGATTATTCCTAGTAGCGTCACTAGTATAGGAGAATACGCTTTTACTAATTGCACAGGTCTTAGCAATATTGATATTCCCAGTAGTGTTACTAATATTGGGAGTTTTGCATTCTATCATGTACGAAATATTACATACGAAGGAAAAGCATCTGGCTCTCCGTGGGAAGCAAGATGCATAAACGGTTGCGTAGAGGGGAATCTGGTTTACAGTGATTCAACGAAAACATATTTAGTTGCATGTTCAACGGCAGTTGAAGGCGAACTTATCATCCCTAATAGTGTGACTAGCATTAAAAATTATGCTTTTGAAGATTGTTCTGGCTTGACAAATGTGATTATTCCCACTAGTGTTACAAATATTGGATGGAGTACTTTTAAAAACGTACGAAATATTACATACAAAGGAACTACATCCGGTTCGCCATGGGGCGCAAAATGCATAAATGGTTGCGTGGATGGTTACTTGGTTTATAGTGATTCAACGAAAACAAACATTGTCACTTGTTCAACGGCAGCTAAAGGCGAACTTATCATTCCTAATAGCGTCACTAGCATAGGAGAAAGTGCTTTCTCTAATTGTGCGGGTATAGCAAATGTCGTCATTAGTAATAGTGTCACAAGTATCGGAAACTCCGCTTTTTCCGGATGCTCTGGCCTTACGAGCGTGAATATCGGGGATGGTATTTCAAATATTGGAGAAAAGGTCTTCTATGGCTGTACTAAACTAACAAGTATATCTTTCGGCAATAGTGTTACCAATATTGGAAGAGAAGCATTTGAACGTTGTATAGGTCTAACGAGTATTGAAATCCCCAATAGTGTCACAAGTATTGAATATGCGGCATTCTCTAATTGCACAGGTTTAACAAATGTGATTATACCTGATAGCGTAAATAATATCGGTAATTACGTATTCCGTGGTTGCTCTAATTTGAAGGCCCCAATATACAATACTCGTCTCTTTATTTTTATGCCAACTTCCTATTCTGGCGCTTACACGATTCCAGAGGGAATAGAGACTATTGCTAGTAGTGCTTTCTACAATTGCTCTAACCTAACGAGTGTAACAATTCCTAATAGTATCACCACTATTGGAGATGATGCTTTCTCGGGTTGCAGTAGTCTAACGAATGTTGAGTTGCGTTCACAAGCAATAGTCGGTCGAACTTATTCTAAATATTCCCATTCCAATATAAGCAATATCTTTGGCTCGCAAGTCTCAGAGTATATAATAGGCGATAGCATTACCAGTATTGGGGATTACGCATTTTCCGATTGCTCAAAACTGAAGAATGTAATAATTGGTAATAATGTTGATAGTATTGGATATTCTGCATTCTCTAATTGTACAGGTTTAACAAGTATAAAACTTCCCAATAGTATAAGCAACATTGGGATTTCCGCATTCTTTCATTGTGTCGGTCTTACAAGTATTGAGATACCTAATAGTGTCACAAGTATTGGAGATTGGGCTTTTCAAAATTGCGTTGGTTTGAAGGACGTAACTCTTGGCAATAATGTAACTAACATTGGTAATAATGCATTTAGAGGTTGTGAGAGTCTAACGAGTATTAAGTTTCCTTCTAGTGTTACTCGTATTGGAGGAGGGCTTTCGCTGGCTGTTCAGCAATGAAGACGGTAACAATTCCTAATAACATTACCAGTATTGGAAATTCAGCTTTTGATAATCTGACAAGCGTAGTTTTGCAGTCAAACGCAATAGTAGGAGGAAACTTCAAATCGAAGGATATTTTTGGTTCGCATGTGACTGAGTATATTATAGGCGATAGCGTTACAAGCATAGGAAATTCCACATTTTCCGATTGCTCAGAACTAACGAGTGTAATTATTGGTAAAAATGTTACCAGCATAGGAAATTCTGCATTCTCCAATTGTACAGGCCTTACGAGTATTATCATTCCAGACAGCGTTACCAGTATAGGAAATTCAGCATTCTACAAATGCTCTGGATTGACAAGCATGACCATTCCTAATAGTGTTGTCAGCATTGGAGATAGGGCTTTATACAATTGCGTTGGCCTAACAAATATTAAGATTCCTAATAGTGTTACTAGTATAGGAAGAGACGCATTCTACAATATATTGAATATTCTTTATGCAGGGACTGCATCCGGGACGCCATGGGGAGCTAAATGCGTAAATGGCTGTGTGGATGGTTACCTGGTTTATAATGATTCAACGAAAACAAATATCGTAACTTGCTCAACGGAGGCTATAGGAGAAATAATCATTCCTAATAGCGTGAGTAGCATTAAAAATTATGCTTTTGAAGGTTGCTCTAAATTAACGAGTATTGAGATTCCCAATAGCGTCACAAGCATTGGAAAATATGCTTTTACCGATTGTTCTAAATTAACAAGTGTACGTATTAGTGATATAGCAGCTTGGTGCAGTATTTCCTTTGAAAATTATTGTAGTAATCCATTATATTATGCTCATCATTTGTACCTAAATGATTCCGAGTTGACAGATTTGGATATACCTAATGGCGTAGACAGTATTGGGAATTATGCCTTTTATAGTTGCTCTGGTCTGACAAGTGTAACGATTCCCAATAGCGTTACAAGCATTGGAGAGTATGCTTTTGCCGATTGCTCAGGCCTGAAGAATCCCGTATACAATGAGCATACATTCTTCTATATGCCAAACTCGTATTCGGGCTCGTATATTATTCCCGATGGAATAGAGAAGATTGCCGATTATGCATTTTCCGGTTGCTCGGGATTAACCAGTTTGACAATCCCTAATAGTGTTATCGGCATTGGAAAAATCTACTTCAACAATCTAACGAGCGTAGTTCTAAAATCAAATGCGATTGCAGGAAGATCTTACTTGGGAAACATATTCGGTTCGCAGGTGACAGAGTATATTATAGATGAAGGTGTTAGTCGTGTCGGAGATTATGCTTTTGTATATTGCGAAAACCTAAAGAACGTAACAATAGGCAATAGCGTTACAAGTATTGGAAGTTATGCTTTTACATTTTGTGATAATCTAACGAATGTGACAATTGGTGATAGCGTCACCTATATTGGTAGCTATGCTTTTGCTGGTTGCTCGAGGTTAAAGGATATGCCTATGGGCAGTGGAGTTACAAGTATTGGATATGCTGCTTTCTGCATGTGTACGGGCCTGAAGAGTGTGAACATTCCTAATAACGTTACCAACATCGGAGACGGCGCGTTCTCAGATTGCGATAGTCTAATTAGTGTAACGATTCCGAACTCCGTTACTAAAATAGGATATGCCACTTTCCATAAGTGTTTTAGTTTAACACACGTAATTATTGGTAACCGC
>JAEEHO010000021.1 GCA_016280845.1 Paludibacteraceae bacterium
ACTATGTATATCGTCATAGATAGCAGCGAACTGCGCATCGTTTTTGTCAGGCAATGTCTCATCCAAGACGCGTACATGAGCGCGCAACTTACCGTCTTCCTCCTCAAAGTCAAATACTTCTACACGCTCATTACCCTCCAGAACAGCTACTTTGGACTGTTCGTCATTTGGTAGGGTAATTATCTGCATCACCTCAGCCACCACACCAAGCGAATATAGGTCTTTGGCACCCGGTTCTGTCACTTGGCTATCTTTCTGGGTCAGCACGATGACTCTCTCATGTGACTTGTGCGCAGCCTTAACGAGTTTGAGACTCGATGAACGATTCAGCATGATCGGTGTGACCACGCCCGGAAAGAGAACAGTGTTCCTCACCGGCAGTACATTCATCAACTTTTCTTCTTGTAGTTCATCTACCGGCATTCCTTCAATGTCTTTTATTATTTCAGTCTTTCTTCTTGCCATCTGCTATTATACGAATATATTATTTTACATAATCACGATTAGATTTATTTGTTATATATCTAATTCCGATTAGTTGTACAAATATTTTTGAGCGTGCAAAGGTACTGCTTTTTTCTGAGATATGCAAATATTAGAGGGCATTTCTATGAATTCCGCTTTAAATAAAGTAAAAGTCAAGCAATTATATGAAATCGACCTAGAGATTATTTTTGAGTTTCTCGCGCAAAATGGCCTAAATGAAGTTGTCCTGCTTGGAATACCTATAAAAAAACTCGAGTGTGAGTCGAGTTTTTTTAGATTATTCAGTTCTTCAATCGTCAGTTATTCAATCATTCGAGCGTTCAATCGTCTGATTGTTTAATCGAAATTAGTTGTTCATTGTGCCGATTGAACCAGACGAACCGAGAATCCGTAATTGAGGAAATAATGATCTATATCCTGGCCGTCCGACATAAAGGAAACAGCATATGCCTGACGCTCGTTATACTTGGTGGCCAGCCAATAGAGTCCCCACGAACCTACTGTGATGGACTTTTTGCCGATACGTCCGCCTGCAGCAGGCAGAAAAACTGCCCCACTCTGCTCCAATTTTTTCCATTGAGCCAACGAATACACATTGGTTGGAAAACTGTCCAATGCAGCCGTAAAGCCCTCTCCTGCCCAATCATCTGGCATAAAGATAACCCCATTTACACCGTTGACGACAGCCAAGCCGCGCAGATGATCCGCCTTTGTACGGGTATAGCAAATATAGTTCATCTCGTCAGCGGTCAGTGTGCGCCACAAGTTAGCCTTGTTGCCGCCATTGCTGATGGGATTGGTTCCCCAGTCGGAGAACGAAACATAGTCAACCGAGTCCGTTGATGCCAACGTAGGATTGTTGCCTGTTCCCCAACCGAACAAATCGATCCGACCATCGTAGTTGTCGGCTATGTTCTCATTGGCAATACCGATGGTATCATACTGATTAGCAGCGAACTGCCACGTATGAGTGCTGGCGTGGTACTGCAGATTGCCTTGTGAAAAGACAACCTTGTCTCCCGCTGCGTTGACTGTGAACAGGCCGGACAAAGCACCTTCATGAGAATGATTATCCGGTGTATTATTGCAGGCTACGATGGCTCCGCAAAGAACACAAAGTAAAAATAACTTCTTCATACTGCAGTTGATTTATTCAGTTGGGTACTGCCACTTGGCAGGATAAATGGTTTCACTCTCCGGATCCGACGAATCGGCCAACCGGCTAATACTATAGGTAAACGAGCACTCCTCGCTGACGAGAGAAGACACTTCTTCGCGCGAAAGGTTCTTCACCAGATTCTGGAAATAGGCAGCAGCCTGCTTGTCACACTTCTCATAGTTGGCATCAGTGCAGTACCATATGCGGCTTTCACCGGAGGTAGGACACCCCTTGCTGTTCAGGTAGGCCTCTACATTGGAGAGGTCGGAAAAAGCACCAGAGCCCCCGCTATTGAATTGTGAGATACCCAAGCCGTAAACGGCCGTAACACTCTCTTGCTCACACGATGTGAACGACAGCGCACACATAACAGTGCAGCACAGAATTACGATAGATTTTGTCAGTTTCATAATAGATTTATAGTTAGTTAAACGATTTGTCTCACGCAATATATCAATCAGTTCATAGGCTTCGAGTACTGCCACTTGCCGAAAAAAACGAACATACAAATCTCATCGTCGGCATCCAAGTGGCGATCGATGTTATAGGTAAACTTTTATTTCAGGTGCAAAGGTACAAAAAATATTTGAAATGGACAAATTTTTTAAAAAAAATCTTTGCATATAGAAGAAAGAGCAAGCTATAAATGTTTATTTCACTTCTAAGCCTTGGGCGTTGTAGGTTTTGCCGTCGCAGATGATGTACAAATGGCCGTCTTTGATGTACTTGCTTACATTGGACGGACGACTGTTTATATTGTCTGTTCCTAAATCATGCGGGATGGTCGGCGGAACGGTGTGGGCATTGAAGAAAGCCTTGTAGGTGCTTGACCAAGACGACGGGCACTCATGATTCAATTCAGGATTATAAGTCACCTGTTTATCAGTCGTTTGCAAGTTGTTGTACGGAGCTATATTGGTGTGCGGCGGACATGTACCATCTTGCAGACTGATGTTGGTGATGGTCGGCGAGTAGATACGCGTTGCAAGGTTCTTGGTATCGAAATAAGACAAGAATGTGTACATCTGCTCGGAGGTCATAGAGCCTTTGTTTTCGCGTGCTACATTGCCCGGCCAAGTAACCAATTCGAAATAATCAGGATAATCGCCCAAGAAAGTGACAGCCGGAGCGATTGCAGTGAATGGGATGTCGCTCAGCGCAGCGGCAGCATAAGTGAATGCCCCACCCTGACTCATTCCTTCTCCATAAAGACGGCTCATATCGCTGGTCGGACGGGTTGCCATGAAGCGTACAGCCTGCACGCAGTCCATAAATGCACCGCGATAATAATAACTATCTTTGTTACCGAACTGATATGCGAACCAATCGCCGTAAATATTGACGAAATCGCCTTTACCGTCCGTCACGCGTTCATCGGCTTTACGGTTGTTGATGTTCTGGCCACGCGTAGAGAGCAGAAACTCAGCGTAATCAGGGTTATCGTTGCCATAAGGACACCAAGGTTTATAATCTTGTCCGGCAGGGCGATAATTGCTGTCATAGCCTGCAAAATGCAGAAGAACAGGATGTTGCTTACCGTCTTGCGGTTCGCAATAATAACCACGTATAACAACCGGAGTACCGCTTTTGCCGTCCGGAATAGAGTTCATTTCCACCAGATATACCTTGCGTTGGCTGCTGCTATGCGAGGTTATTTCCGTCAGCGTTGCATTCATATTGATGGCAGCGAGTTGCTGTTTAGCCTCTGCCCAATAAGTATGAAAATCAGGCTGCATGTCCGGTGCAGAAACGATTTCTGTCGGGTTGATACCGAAGATAAAGGCATCGCGTGCCGGGTCGTCGTTTACCGAGCAAGTGGCTCTATAGAAGCCCGGATCCAAGTTATTTTCGGTTGTCAACGTAATATCTGCGGAAGCGCCGGCGGCTATATTGACCGTCTTGGTGATAGTGGTTACCGGAGCTGCCTTATCGGTCGCGATACGCACTTCGGCATTAGCTTCGATGGTCTCGCTATATGGGTTAACAGCATGAATAGTGATGCTCGGTTTGCCGTTGAAGACCCAATTATTAGTAACAGGCACACTAAGAGTCAGCGGTCTTAGGCTGGAGGGGTCTATCAGTAGAATCTCTGTCAATGTAAAACTTGTTCCGCTGATAGTGAGATAAGTGGCTGATTGTAAGGCAGTCAACATCTCAGATGTGATAGTAAAATCATGATAATTGCCGGTGATGTTACCGGTAGACGTACCAGGCATCGCATCCCAGTCGCAATAGAGCGCGATAACAGGATGAGAACCAAGGTCTTTGACCTTAAAACGCATCAATTGTCCAACTTGGGCGTTAGCGAAGTTAGACGCCGGGATTTGCGTACAAACACTCCATGAAGAAGGACATACAGCATTTCCTGTCCAGACGGTATCTGCGGTAATTGTATGCGGGTTCGATGGCTCCGTACCGAGCAGTTCAATCTCTGTCAATGTATAACCCTGACCGCTAACGATAAGATAACTCGTTGTTTGCAAGATGTTTAGGATGGCGGCAGTAATAGTAAAGTCCTGATAAGTGCCGGACAGATGCTCGGAATTTGCGTCCGGCAGCGGATCCCAACTGTCGCTCAGTGCTACATAGTACAACATGATAACGGGGTTGGAACTGAGGTCTTTGACCTTAAAGCGCATCACTTGCCCTACTTGAGCATTAGCAAATGCCGAACCGGAGATTTGTGCACGAACACCCCACCCTTCACCTTCGGGGTTCACTCCATTACCACTCCAAACAGTTTCCGCATTGCCGACAACCGCTAGCAGCGCAAACAAAATAACAAAGATAGATTTTCTCATAATACAAAATATGGTTAAATGTTATGGGTGCTCCAAACGATAGAAGCACCCATAAATAATAGATGTTGCTTAGTACTTCAGCCAGTTGAGGAACTCTTGCGGGTCGGTGATGAATGCCATCGGCTCAGCTATCTGTTCGCCATCTTTATCCAACTGAACATACAGCGGCTGCGAGTTCGAGCCGAAACGCTCACGCTGAATACGGCTGTTCTTTTCGCCGATTCCATCGCGCTTATCGTCCACATACAGTTCGATGAAAACGTAGTTTTTCAAACGCTCTTTGACGCTGTCATCAGCCAATACAAAAGCCTCCATCTTACGGCAGTTGACACATCCATAGCCTGTGAAATCAAGTAATACAGGCTTGTTCTCCTGCTTAGCATAAGCCAAACCTTCCTCGTAATCGTAGAACACTTCTCTACCCTCTATCTCCATCGGCGGAGCAAAGGCGGAAACGGCCTTGACAGGTGCTCCCCACAAACCCGGGACGAGATAGACAGCAAAAGCGAACGAAGGAATAATCACCAACGCGCGTATAATCTTACGTGTAGTAGTCACTTTGCCGATATGCCACAGCAGATAAACGCCGATACCGGCAAAGCAAGCGATCCATATAACCAGGAACAGCCAGCGAGGCAATATCCCCCACCCGTACGCCAAATCAGCCACACTTAAGAACTTAAGCGACAGCGCCAGCTCCAAGAAAGCCAACACCACCTTGAACGAAGTCATCCAGTCGCCGGACTTAGGTGCCTGTTTGAGCCACTGCGGGAACATAGCAAACAGCGAGAACGGCAATGCCAACGCAATAGCAAAGCCCAACATACCGATAGCCGGTGCCAACAGACTATGACCTGCGGCTTCTACCAACAAAGTGCCGATGATCGGACCCGTACAACTAAACGAAACGATAACCAGCGTAAATGCCATCAGTAGGATACTGAGGAAACCGCCTGTCGAACGTGCTTTGCTATCCAATGCGGTAGACCATGAGTCAGGCAAGGTTATTTCAAATAGTCCAAAGAAAGACAACGCAAAAACAACCAGCAGCAAGAAGAAGAATATATTCACTACTGCGTTGGTACTCAGTTCATTGAGCGCTGAAGCACCAAAAATAAGCGTTACCAGCAGACCCAGTCCAACGTAGAGCACAATAATGCTCAAACCATATAGAACAGCGTTCTTGGCGCCGTTGTCAGTACGTTTAAGGAAGAAACTAACGGTCATCGGAATGATTGGCCACACGCACGGCGTGAAGATAGCCAGAAGTCCACCCAATAGACCTAATAAGAAAATCCATATTAGACTTTTACCATCGCTTTCTTCTGCCTTTGTACTTTGTACATTATCCCTTTGTACATATTCCCATGTTTCCGGTGCAGTACACATTTTGTCATTGCAAGCGTTGTAACGAATGGGAACCAAGTCGGCTTTTGCTACGGTTATTACGAACGAGTCGGCATATTCGTCATCAAACTCAGCATCACCGAACTCAATGATATTCATATGCCATCCGGCTTCGATAGTAGCCGTCAGACGCACGCTGTCACCAATCTCTTCACCGGTCCATTTAACCGGTTCTACCACTTGTGCCGTCGCTATATGCAGCGAACACACTATTCCACAGAAGAATACAGCTATTCGTTTCATTTTTTTGTACCTTAATTATTTATTTGAGCGTGCAAAGGTACAACAAAAATTGCATATATGCAAATATTGAATGACTTTTTTGGAGAATATTCTAAGCGCGAGAGGGAAACGAAGAACTTTTATTGCACGAAAAAGACGAAAAGTGGCACAATATTTGCAAAATAATTTGTACATGTCAAAAAAAAGCAGTAATTTTGCCATCGGTATGTGCATTAAAAGCACATTATGCCGAAATAAATAGTAACAAATAAAAAATAGATTTGCTCCATGAAAAAAGTATCTATTCTTATACTTTTGCTGATAGCAGTTTTTGGAATCCAAAACTCTTTCGCACAAAAAAGCCATCATTCCGGCTCTGTACACAACGAAGAGACAGACACCATTTGTACCTCTCCGGATCAGATGCCTAAGTTCCCGGGCGGACTGCAGGCTATGTATGAGTATATTGACAAAAACATGAAATATCCCGAATCCGCACGCAAGGACTACGTTCAAGGACGTACATATTGCCATGCTGTGATCAACAAGGACGGCTCTGTATCTGATGTTGTTGTGGTTAAATCCTCAGGACGTGGCGATTTGGATGAAGAGGCTGTGCGTATCGTTAGCAATATGCCTCTGTGGGATCCTGCGCTCTTAGAAGGCAAAGAAGTGCGTGCCATTTGTACTATTCCTGTGACTTTCAGAATAGCATCAGCAGTGAAAAAGAAATAAAACATGAAAAATGAATGCAAAGTGGCAGCGATGATATTCGCTGTCATTTCTTTTGCCGGGTGCCGGAATTAGCCGCTTTTGTCGGACCCTTACGTGCCCGAGCTGTCCCCACAGCGAGGAATCAGCACGAACATAGAATGGCGCGACCATTGCGGTCACGCAGCCGTCAGGCTTTTGTGCCGTCATTGTCATGCTGTCTTCGAGTGGCTATCGGTACCTTGCCGGACCCTTACCATAGGATCACCATATGATCACCATAGGATCACCATATGATTAGACCCTAAAATTGCACAAAATATGCCCTTACACTATATATACATAGTATATATACTTTTTAAAACAAAATATACAATATGAAAAATGTAAGCATGATTGCTGTAGCTATGTTAGCTACAATTCTTACGACCGGCTGCCAGAAAACGGTTGAAAAAGAAGAACCTGCCGATTTACGTCTATTCGAATTAACCGGCAATGTAAAGAATGGAAAGGACTTATTTGCTATTGATGTAAATGAGGACGGCACTAATTCGGACGAATGGACTCAATTCCCGGGAGGTGAGTATTCGTTTGACGAAAACGGTACTTTAATCTCATATTCGGACAACGGCACTCAAGCTACCATTACACGTGACGAAGCCGGACGCATCATTTCGATGAAAGTGGCATGTGAGAATGCTGACGGCAGTTGGAACGACGGTGGATTTGAAGTATCTTACACATGGGACGAGAATGGCAAACTGACCGGAGATGAGTATCACAATTGCGTTGGCGGCCATATGGTTAGAACGTATATTTACGACAACAACGGACAGATTGTCGGTTCGAACGGCAAAGGTATGGCCGAAGGTGAAACATATACTGTAGAACGCAAATATCGTGTTCTTGAGTCTGATGAAAAAGGCAACTGGACCAAACGTCATGTCACTACTACAGAGACATATGAAGGCATTGAGCCGGATGTTACTTACGAATTGGAAACACGCGAAATCACCTATTTTGAATAAAGAAACAGCGCCCTTTCTGTCAAAACATGACATTTTGGCAGTCATAAACCCATTGGCACAAAAATTGCCAATGGGTTTATGGGTTCTATGGGACCTGAGACAACGTAATAAACATAAATACATTAAATACTATGAGTAAGATTCAACCATTGGCAGACCGCGTGCTCATCAAGCCTGCGGCTGCAGAAGAAAAGACCATCGGCGGCATTATCATCCCTGATAGCGCCAAAGAGAAACCGTTGCGCGGCGAAGTGCTCGCTGCAGGAGAAGGAACCAAAGACGAAGCTATGGTTCTCAAAGCCGGAGACCAGGTTTTGTACGGCAAGTACGCCGGCACAGAACTCGAACTCGACGGAGAGAAATACCTGATCATGCGTCAAAGCGATGTATTGGCCATCCTCAAATAATCGAATTGTCAAATGAACCAATTAATGAATAAATTATAAATACTATGGCAAAGGATATTACATACAATACTGAGGCGCGTGAAGCGCTGAAGCGTGGCGTTGACCAATTGGCTAACGCTGTGAAGGTAACGCTTGGCCCAAAGGGTCGCAACGTCGTTATTGACAAAAAATACGGTGCTCCGCACATCACCAAAGACGGTGTGTCGGTAGCCAAGGAAATAGAGTTGAAAGACCCGGCAGAGAACCTGGGCGCACAACTCGTAAAAGAGGTTGCTTCCAAGACCGGTGACCAAGCCGGAGACGGAACAACAACGGCAACCGTTCTGGCTCAAGCTATCATTGGCGTTGGCCTGAAGAACGTAGCTGCGGGTGCTAACCCACTCGACCTCAAACGCGGTATCGACAAGGCTGG
>JAEEHO010000234.1 GCA_016280845.1 Paludibacteraceae bacterium
GACAAGGCCTTTCTGACCATCAAATCGGACGCAAAAGAAAATAGCATCGCGCGGTTTGAATGGGAACGCGAGATCGATGTGTGCGACGCGCAAGAGTTGCTCAAACTATGCCTCCCTGGAATAATTGTCAAGACGAGGTATATCATCCCCGCAAAAGGTGACAGAAAATGGGAAGTGGATGTTTTCCACAGCGGCAAACTGGAAGGAAAAGTATTGGCGGAGTTGGAACTGGAGAGCGAAGACGAAGCCTACGAACGTCCCGAATGGCTCGGCGAAGAAGTGACCGGCCAACCCGAATACTACAACATGAACATGTAAAAACAGAGACAAGCGGGCAACAACCCGCTTGTCTCTATAGAATAGCCTAAACCAGCACGTATATAACGGATTAACGGTTGGTTGGTGGCTGTGGGGTGGTAGTTGGTTCTTGAGGGGTGGCTGGTGGCTGTGGGTTAGTTGGAACCCGTGGATTAGTTGGCGGCTGTGGTTGTGGCTTCTTAGGAGCAAAATCCAATATATACGACCGAATAGAGTTCTGCAGATTAGGAATGACGTTGGCATCCTGTTGGCGCAACAATGTTCCACCCTTGCCTATCTTGGACGAAGCGCTTTGGTACTTAGACTTAACCAGTTTGAAGTGTATATTGTCGAAGTCCGTACCAAACACATCCAGACCCAGAATAATCGGTTTGAAGACCGACAAGTGGTAGTTGAAACTGCCATCCAGGTTCTGTTTTCCTCCCACGCCCACTCTGTACTTATCCATCGATAGCATGAACGGGAAGATCTCCACTTCGTTGTTTCGAACCAGCACCTCCACACTCAAACTGTCTATCACATTGCGCGTTTTCTTGGAGAACATGAGCATCTTGGCTATTTCCGAGAATGTCTCACCGTCCATGAGCACCAGGTTCTGTCCGCGCAGCCAAACACCCGCATTAACCGACGGAAGGTCAATAGACATATCGCTCTTGAGTCGCAGTTGCGCCGCCACTTCGCTGGCCACAGAGCCGTCGAACGAACGCAACATAGGCATCATCGAATCAATCTCCGGCAACGCACGAATCAGTTCGCCCACTTGCACACTATCCATGCGCAGCGTGGCGGCCGCCATCGCTTCGGTCGTATCCTGGCAAGTGTAGCGGAAACTCATGCCGACCTTGCCCACCTTGGTCGAAGTGGACATATTGGTGACAGACAGCGTACGGTCTTGCAGACGCACATCTCCGGTGAATTGGTGCAAGCGCATCTCCGAGAAGATAATCGTATCCACCGAGGCTCGGAAAGTCACATTCAAATTCGCAGGTAGTATAAACAATTGATTCTTCAGCGAATCGGTCTTGAGCGAATCGGATGTCATCTCTTCTGCCATCAGTGTATCGGACAACAGGCTCATGTTATCCGATGCCGCTACCGTATCGTGTACCGCTTTTTCGTGCTGCTGTTGCGACAGGGCGTTAGCCAACTGATTGAGGTCCAATCGGCGCGAACGAAGTGTCAGGTCGGCATCGAGCGTCTTACCACGCAACAGATAGCGACGCAAGTGTTGCACTTCACCCTTGAGGGCTATACCGGAACGACCCACACGCATGAAGAAACTATTAAGACGAACGGTATCGTCGTTCAGCGTCAGATCCATGCGGGAGACGGTAGGACGTAGCGGATCGCCTTTGCGCCGTACGCCCATACGCCGCACATAGACCTTGCCGGTTGTGCGGAATCGCTTGATGTAAGTCTCCATCGGCGTACTATCCTGCGCCACACGATTGACCAGACGCAACAACGAATCCAGCGCCATCGGCGTGTGCTCGCTATCAGGTATAGGAATGCGTTCTTTGGTTTCCCGATTGAAACGGAACTTGCGGTAACGGGGTGTTGTACTGAGCGTAATGCGCACCGAATCGAGCATAGCGCCTCGGCGCGGAATCGCAAACAGCACAGAGTCCATCGACAGGCGTGCGGTGGTGGTAGGCACGAATCGGTCATCCTTGTCCGGGTGCATACCGGCTGACACGCGGAGTCTGCGGGCCAGGACACGGATCGTATCGTTCTGCTTTGCGCGCTCACCCTGCATGGAGAGCGATGCATGCAGAACAGGCGGTGTACGGTCGTTCAAATCATCAGCATAGATACGCATCATCGTACGGTCAACTGTGGCGTTGGTCGTGCGGCGGTACTTGATGGTCATCTGGCGGAAAGCCACTTGCATATTGAGCAACGCCGTATCCATTCTGCCTGTTCGGCGAGATTTGCGCGCCATATTGGTTTTTGCTTCCGCACGCAGCGAGTCCACCGAAAAGCGCAAACGCGCCTTAGGTATGCCCACAAAGACACCATCGCCTTGCACCGTGGAAGTAGAGTGAATATCGTAGATACGTTGCTTCATCAGATCGTCCAAATAGAAATAGGTGGAAACATCGGCACGCACACGACCGCGCACGCGAATCAAACTATCCAACTCAACCAATTGCACTATCTCGCGCAGATGTAAGTCCGAGCGCAAATCCAGTTGCAGCCACTCGCGTTTTCTGCGATACTTGGCTTGACCATGCGCATAGAGCCACGACTTGCCGCTACGGAACTGCAGCGTATCCAGACGCACGAACGACGAGTCCTTGCGTTGGGGATTATAGCGCGCCTCGGCACGCAGCGTCAGATTGTCCAGACAAACTTTGCTCTTCGGGTCTCCGCCATGCAGATTGTCCACCAGCAGAAAAGCGTGGGTATCGGGAATACGTCCGTCGGTATAATATCCTTTTGCGGTCGCGTCGGCACGTATGGCACCACTCAGTTCGTTCTGCTTGAGGGTTTTCTGACGAAGCGCCTTCGGCATCAATGCCAAAACACGTTCCACGCGAGGTATATCCACTCGAGCTTGGATATCCAACGAATCGGACACATATCCTTTGGCCTGAATACGCGCGTCCTCGCAACGAAGACCGGCGTCCACATAGGCTGAAAACGTGCTGTCGGCATATTGTCCGTCCGATGCAAAAAAGATACTATCCACCGTTATCGGGCTCAAGCCCAACGAATCTACGGCCAGACTGACCGTTCCCTGCGTCAAACTGACATGCTCCCACTCTATCTTCATCGGAGCGGAAGGCGTTGTGTCCGGTTCCTCGCTGGGAATAACTATATCGTAGTTGGCGGTAGAATCGTATTGCGTGAGATAGACCTGCGGGCGACTAATCAAGACAGAACGAATATGCACACGGTTGGCCAGCAACTCCAATGGTTGCATGCGAACGCGAATGGTATCGGCGGCTAACAATGTGTCGCCATGCGGAAAGGCCTGATATCGGCCCGCCAGATTGATTGAATCAGGCACAGCAACGCGCACAATCGGTTGCTGCAACTCCACCTCCACATCCGGATAGGTAGAGAAGATGCTCAGATTCAACTTCGCCACTTGCACATCGGCGCGCAAGAACTGCGGCA
>JAEEHO010000235.1 GCA_016280845.1 Paludibacteraceae bacterium
AACGAGATTCACGTACCTGTTCCATCGCCTGCAGCTTACGGCAAATACGATTGTACCATCTTGTTCTATACCGCAACAAACAACGGAACTGCCGGATGTGTCAGCGAGGAGCAGAAACTGTCATTCTCGTTATACATGGACGGCTTTGTTCACCGCAAATGGAACGATGTGGTCTTTGTCGACAACAGCGACAAGAACTGTGAGCCTAATTGCGACGAGGATCTCACCTTCACAGCATACCAGTGGTATAAAGACGGCGAACTGATACCGGGAGCCACAGGACAATCGTACTACGAGGCCGGTGGTCTGAACGGCTACTACCAAGTGCAGATGACGGCTTCAGATGGAACCATTTATCGCAGTTGCGAATACGAAATGCGTCCTGTGATCGAAGCATTGGATGATGCACAAGCTCCGGTACGCCTCTATCCTATACCGGTACAATCCGGTGCTCCGATAAACGTGAATGCGGACGAAGACGGAGAGATTCAAATGTACAACCTGCAGGGTGCATGTAGTTCTGTTGTTTCCGTTCACGAAGGACGACAAGCAATAACTGCTCCCGCTGTGCCCGGCATGTACTTGATACGCTTTGTATCCGAAAACAAACAAGTATTTACCCGCAAAATGATAGTATTATGATAAGCCGTTTTCGATTGATTATTTTCGTATTGGCGGCTTGTTGTACACTGTCCGCCTTTGGTGCGCCTGCACAGAAGAAAGGAAAAAAGAAGAAGACATGGCTCAAGCACTATGTCGATATGCACGCCGGTGTAGGAATCAGCAGCCTTGGATATGATCTGGAGGGAGGTAAAACATCTATTACCCCATCCTTCACCCTTGGCGCAGGCTACACATGGTTCTTCAAACCATATATAGGCCTTCAGACCGGGTTGAATATCACTCGCTACGCTACAAATGCCACACTGACAGAACCGATATCGTGGGAAGGAATGACTGATTATCAGGGCGATACATATACCCATCGCATTGAGTTTGACAACTGGCATGAGGTTCAACAGACCTATATGTTGTCCATTCCTGTCGGCGTACGTGCCAAATGGCGTCAAAACGAGAGAGATGTACTCGGTCTATATGGAGCCGCAGGATTGCAGCTGTCGTTCCCTACACTTTCCAATTATGTGTATAAGTCAGGAACGGTAACCCATACCGGATGGTATGAACAATGGAATCTGGAGTTACGCGACCTCCCCGGCCGATTCGAAACAGACCCTTATGTAAAACAGGAAGAAAGTATCCGTAAGCATATTAAACATGTCAATGCCACGCTCTATGGCGAAGTGGGTGCCTCGATCCGACTGGACGAACGAAGCGAACTGATAGTGGCTGCCTACGTGAACTATGTTATGAATAATTTCTCGTCTGTCAAACGTGACGAACGTACGCAATTGGGATTTGCCAACGAGCACAACAATGCTTATGCCTTCATGCCCGAGTATCGCGGACTGATTGGAACAAACCGCATCGATGCGATGCACCCGTGGACCGTGGGAATTAAGGTGGGAGCAAGCGTTTGGCCCGGTAAAACCGACCGCGACAAGAAACGCGAGTTGCGCCGATTGATCAAACAGTTCCCGGAGATGGTTCCGGTTCGCGAAGTACATGATACCATTTGGATTGTAGATACGATACGCATGAATGATACGATACGCGTACGCGATACCATTGTTCGCACATCTGCGCGTGTAGAAGAAGCAGTAGTCGTTACCGCCGAAGAGCGCAAACTGGATCAGATGCTATCTACATCCGTCATCTGGTTCGATTTTGATGACTACAAGCCTATTCTTGAACCGGCATACCTGCTGGATTCCGTAGCCTCGCTGATGAAACGCCACCCGGATTTGCGTATCCACATCAACGGTCATGCTTGTTCTATCGGAGCCGAGAGTTACAATAAACGGCTCGCACTCAAACGAGCACAAGCCGTTGCTAATCTATTGAAGGCCAAAGGCATAGATGGAAGTCGAATGCAAGTACAATCTTACGGAACCACCCATCCATATCGCTACAACACAGCCGACCATCAATTAGAGAAGGATAGGCGTGTAGAGATAGTGCCTGAGGGATACGTCGCGGATTTCCCGATAGAGCAGAAAGACTCTGATTCAGGGAAATAGGGATCAGCGTTTATAATTCTCCCATTTAGTGTTGCGCATGTCGCCTGATTTGAGGAATTCCTCATGCATGGCGAGTGCGCAACTTAATGTATGTGGGGTTTGCGCCACAGCGCTCATCTCCGTATATTCGCGCAGCAAAGGACGATATTGCGGATCTACGCAATGCTCTATAATCTCATGCGCACGCTGGATCGGGCTTTTACCGCGCAGATCTGCCACGCCATGCTCCGTTACAATAATCTTAACCGAGTGTTCGCTGTGGTCCACATGGCTCACCATTGGCACAAAGGCCGAGATGGCGCCATCCTTGGCTGTAGATTGCGTAGTGAAGATAGACAGATAGCCGTTACGCGTGAAATCACCGCTACCGCCTATGCCGTTCATCATCTTGGTACCACATACGTGTGTGGAATTGACATTGCCGTATATATCTGCCTCCAGGGCCGTATTGATAGCTATCACACCCAGTCGGCGCACCAAACCCGGATTGTTGCTTATCTCTGCTGGACGCAGAAGCAGTTTGTCGTGGAAGAAATCGATATTGTCTATCACTTCCTGCATCTTCTGAGCCGTCAGCGTCAGCGAGCAACCGGAAGCGAACTTGACACGTCCTTCGCGTATCAGGTCGATAACCGAATCTTGGATGACTTCTGTGAAAACATCAAAGGGAGGTATCTGCTCATTGTTAGCCAACGAACGAATAACCGCGTTAGCCACATTGCCTACTCCGCTCTGCATCGGCAAGAACGAGGACGGAATACGTCCCGCCTGCATCTCAGCACAAAGAAAATCTGCCACATTGGCACCGATACGTTCGGTCACTTCATCCAGCGGAGTAAACTTACCCACCTCATTAGGATGATTAGTGCGAACAACGGCAACTATCTTCTTCGGGTCGACACGCAACACCGGATCGCCGATGCGGTCGGATGGTTTGTATATAGGTATCTCTCGCCGCTCTGGCGGGTCCAACGGCATATAGATGTCGTGTATTCCGCGCAGCGTAGGCGGGAAAGCAGCATTCAGTTCTACTATAATCTTGTCTGCCATTTGGCAGAACGTAGGTACGTTGCCTACTGCCGAAGTGAGAATAATCTCACCCTGCTCATTGATATCGCACGCCTCTATGATAGCGAAATCCGGCTTCGGCATAAAACCGTAGCGAATTTCTTGCGCAGGCTCGGACAGATGCATATCGAAATAGTCGCACCCGTGCGAATTGATCTCTGCGCGCAGATCTTTCTTGTTCTGATAAGGTGTACGAAAACCGATAGCGTGCGCTTTGGCCAGTGCGCTATCGCAAGTCTCACCGGTGCTGGCTCCGGTATACATGTTTATCCGGTACGATTTACCCTCCGCATGCAGCGCCTCAGCCCTGTGAGCAATTGCGGTAGGCACGTCCTTGGGCGAACCTGCGGGAGTGAAACCTCCAATCCCGCAGATTGCGCCATCAAAGACTAGTTGTGCGGCCTCAGCGGCCGACATAAATGGAAGCATAGATTACTCAGCTTTACCGTTGCTACCAAGTACGTTAATGATCTTGTGCTTGTAGAGTTCCTCCATCAAGTCACGTGCAGGACCGCAGTACTTACGTGGGTCGAACTCACCCGGCTTCTCGTTGAATACCTTGCGAACAGCAGCGGTGAAGGCCAGACGGCTATCGCTATCGATGTTGATCTTGCATACAGCACTCTTAGCAGCCTTGCGCATTTGCTCCTCAGGAATACCTACTGCATCAGGCAACTTACCACCGTTAGCATTGATGATGTCAACATACTCCTGTGGTACGCTGGACGAACCGTGGAGAACGATTGGGAAGCCCGGCAGTTGCTCCATGATAGCGTCGAGAACGTCGAATGCCAATGGAGGCGGAA
>JAEEHO010000236.1 GCA_016280845.1 Paludibacteraceae bacterium
CGCGGGGTACTACGTTTTGAACCGCGATGGAAGTCCGTGTCCTATTGAGAGCGTTGATGATACGGGAGTAGTTGTGGAAGGCAATCACTACTCTGTATCGGAGATTGTCGGTGTGCCAATCACAAGAGAGGTGATAGAAAAGATAGGATTTAAGCTTTATGGCAGCACGTTTATGTATATATTCCTTATAGAAAAGTACGACAGAGTTGTTTACAATCTTGACTCTAAGATGCTTTACGTGCAGAGGCTGTTTAACGGCAACAAGCACACGGCGGTCAAGGCGGAGTATGTACACGAGCTACAGTGGGCGTTTGATGAGTACGAGGTTGATAGGTCTTTTAAATTGTAAAAGTTAAGGAGTATGGGATTAGAAAACTACACGATTGACGAGTTCATCGCGAACTACACGCCAAAGGTGATAGGCTTGTATGAGCGTCCTTACGATGAGGGTGTGTATCAAACCTTAGTTGAGGATATGGTTACGGGAGTGCAGTTTGACTTGAGGTTTTGTGATGACGGTAGCCTTTGGTTCAGCGGCGACAATGGCTACTTCGCGTACGAAGACTACAAACGCATTGTTAACAACGATAGTGTTATTGATCGTACTTGGGATGCGATTGATAGATGGAATAACAATTAGTAACGATAAGTGCCACCGTTGTTGAAACGTAGCTTCAAGGCGTAAAAACAAAGCTGCAAAGGTTCTTTGTTTAACTGTAAGTTAAACTTTTCTATTCTACAACTATCGGCTGCGTCCCAAAAGGATGCAGCCTTATTTTATTCTAATTGTTGCGATTAGTTACACAATATTTGTTATATTTGTAGCCGTTAATATTTAAATCAAAAAAAACACAATGAGCGACTTAGTGATAAGTGGGTACAAGGACAAGGAGGAGATTGACTCGCCTTGCATCTCCCACGTTTACAACATGGACTGTCTTGAGTTTATGAAACAGCTTCCCGACAACTACTTCGACCTTGCGATCAGCGATCCTCCGTATGGGGGCGGCAACGACGATGGTGCGTACAACCGCTTCGGTGAGCTTTTCAACAAGTACAAGCCGAAGAAGGACGACGGCAAAAAGGAGAAGGCTATCAACTACTCGCAGGGTGGTATATTTGCCAAGTACAACGATCCCGCCAAAAAGGACGTAGAGGACAAGCTTGGTAGGATTGAGTGGGACGTCGCGCCCAAGGCGGAGTTTTTTGACGAGCTGTTCCGCGTGTCAAAGAATCAGGTTATATGGGGAGGAAACTACTTCCCGCTCCCGCCAACCCGCTGCTTTTTGATTTGGAAAAAGCACGTCCCTGAGAACTTCTCGATGGCGATGTGCGAGTACGCTTGGACGAGCTTTGCGAAAAACGCGAAGGTTTTTGAGCTGCCGAGCACAGGCATACCGTTCCGTTTCCATCCGACGCAGAAGCCCGAGGCGTTGTACGCGTGGGTTTACAAGCTGCTTGCCAACAAGGGGGACAAGTTATTCGATCCCATGATGGGTAGTCAGTCGTCTCGTGTTGCCGCGTATAAGATGGGCTTTGACTACTACGGTTGCGAGCTTTGCGACGACTACTTCAAGCAGGGGGTTGAGAAGTTCGACCGTGAGTGTCTTGGGGAGGTTAAGGCGGCTGACGGAAAGGTTATTAAACAGATGAGCTTATTTGACTAAAAAATATGAGCAGGAGTTTCAAAAAGGTAGCGGGCGGGACGTACGTGGGCTGCAAGTCGCAGAAGAAGGGCAAGCAAGCCTGTCACCGCAAGTTCCGTCGCAACGGCAGCCTCACCAAGATGCGTGAGGCGATGGACGAGTGGGACTTGGGTGGTGACGGCAAGACCGTCTACACTTGGGACACAAGCTCCGAGCTTTACAAACGGTCTATTAGAAAATGATAGAGTTTGACAAGATATACAACGAGGACTGTTTGGAGGGGATGAAGAGAATACCCGACGGTAGCGTAGACTTGATTGTTACGGATCTCCCTTTTGGGACTACGATGTGCGGGTGGGATTCAATCATACCTTTTGAGCCTTTATGGGAGCAGTACAAGCGCGTGTGCAAGTCGAACGCGGCGGTGCTTTTGTTTAGCAAGCAGCCCTTTACGTCGGATCTTGTAAAAAGCAATCTTGAGTGGTTTAAGTACGAGATCGTGTGGGAGAAAAGTCGCGGCGCAAACTTTATGCAGATGAAGCGTCGTCCCGCTGCGGTTCACGAAAACATTGAGGTGTTTTATAACGAGCAGCCAACCTACAATGAGGAGAAGTTTCAAGTAAGTGAGAGGTTTAGGGACAAGGGGCGCAACCGTCAGCCAAGGATGGTTCAATCCGAACATTTCAAGTCGAAGTTTAAAAGAATAACGAACGTTGTTGACGACGGGTGGCGGCATCCGCAGGACGTTATTCAGTTTGAGTCTGTGTGGGGTGAGGGGATGCTTCCGACGCAAAAACCTGTAGACCTGTTGCGTTACCTTATACGGACGTACTCCAACGGCGGTGACTTGGTGCTTGATAGCTGCGTTGGTAGCGGATCTACGTGCGTTGCGGCTATACAGGAGGGCAGACGTTTTGTTGGATTTGAAACCAACAAGGACTACTTTGATAAGGCGGTTAAGTGGATAGAGAACGAGCAGAAACAGTTGAGACTTTTTTAAGGTTTTGATTGATTGCGAAAAAATATTATTTTTGTATAAAATAAATTTGTTATGGAAGACAAGGCTGTTGTATCAGAAGACTTTAAGAAGAGGATTTGGTTGGATTACCCGCTTCCCGAGCGGCTTTCGGTTTGGGGGGGCGACGGAGTAAACACTGTGCCTCTTAAAAATATCGATGATTTAATAACAATGTGCGTGGAGGACGTGGCGTCGGATATTGTGGTACGAGCGGAGACAATGGCTACAGGAATAACAACCAAGCTGCCGCAGGACACGGTGACGGTGATGTATGCGAACATGGACTACCCTTTTCAGGGCAACCGACAGGTTAAGGTAAGCTACGATCACTCAACCAAGACGGCGATGATGCGGTACACGCCTGCGCGGATTGTGTATCAGCGCAAGATGCACGTTGAGGATATAGACATGCTGCAGGGTGACCGTCTTATATACTTCCGCTACTACGTGATGAACAAGATGGCGGTTGTGGAGCTCAACTACCTCAAGACGATGGATATGACCTTGGATAACGGTACGATTGATCTTGCAATACTTGAGAAGTTCGCGGAGGAGACTGCGGCTAAGGTTAAGGAGCTCAAAGAGGACTCGATACTTTTGTACTCACCGACAAACGGATAACGCTTATGTTTGAGCAGCAGCTTTTAATGGATTTTGA
>JAEEHO010000237.1 GCA_016280845.1 Paludibacteraceae bacterium
AATAATCTGACCATCAACCATGGTCATTGGACCGAACGAATTGAATATCTGGATGGTAAGGTTACTATCACCGAGGCTAACGACACTACCTTCTTGCAAGCAACATTGTTGGGCAACGATGGTAATATCTATGCTATGTGGTTGTACTATGCAGACCCGCAGGCACTCTATTTCGAGGATTTTACTGCCAACAATTTGGAGATTGATTCATCATCTATTAAGTGGCTTAGTACCATTGGATTCTCAGCAGCAGATAGCACTTATTCTATTGACTTTCGTATTAAAGTTGATACCACAAAACTCAATTACTACGGTACGTATGTAATGGGCGATAGTCTCTATACTCCTACGCTTACGATACGAAAAAGCCATGAAGTCATCCCGATTTTTAGTGGATTTATCAAAATCTCACCATCCGAGAATGGACCGGTAATCTCTGGCAAACTCCTTGGTCGCAACGACACCGAGTACACCTTCACTCTCTTTGACGGCAAACCTGGTGCAAACCGCAAAGACACCATCACCATCAATGATGAAGGTCTGTACATCTACAAAGAGCAACAAAAATGGTTGATCTGGGCTACCACTCCGGATAGTGCAAAGGTAGTAAGCATAACGATTCCGAACCTGACTATTGCCGGCACGTACACCATCGATGATCTTGAGGCTCGCAACAGTTATATCTGTCTTGATTTGAATGAGGATGGACAACCACGCGAGATGTACCGTCTGTTGGATGCTAACTTCACCGTTACCTACGACTCCGTAGCACGTGTTGCTCACCTCGTTGGTTCAGTTCTCGCCAAAGCTATGTTTGAGTTGGGCGATATATGTGAGTACTACCTTGATATCACCGCGTCATACACGCGCGTACACATCGAAAGTGATGTACTTGATGAGGATTTTATCCATGATTTCACTGGATACGATGTTGTCACAGAATACATCAAATCCGATCATGCAGTGTATATTGAGGCACAGAATAACGATGTCTATGCTATTTTGGCTTTCTTCATTCCGGAGAACGCTACTGAACTGCTTCCTGGCGAGTATAGCATCACCACATCGACCCCGAAAGCATGGACTGTTCCTACCGGAACCATAACCAAGGGCGTACCATATCCAAGTTTCTTCAGCAAAGCATCTTACGATGGTATAGCGTATAGGTGGTTCCCGGTTGAAGGCAAGGCAGTTGTTGATGCTAACAAGAAGATCACTATCGAGGCTATCAATACCTACGAGCGTACTATCCGCGTAACCTTGACGCCTAAACGTCAGGCTATAGACGAGATCAACGCTGACAAGGAAGCAACCAAGCGCGTTGAGAACGGTATGGTTATCATCGAGCGCAATGGTGTCAAGTACAACATCCTCGGTGGAATTATCCGCTAATCGCTCTCTCTGAGTGCATACAATTAGGGCTGTAACATCGATCGTTACAGCCCTAATTTTTTGTCTGTACTTATGTGAGCTTCCCCATGCAAATTTTTATATGGCGATATTGGCGAAATTGGCGACATCGCCACTTCCGTGACTTCCGCCATTCATTTTTTTCGAACGCTGTGTTCGAAAAATCAACGTTAGTTATCCTTAGTTATTCTTAGATATTCTTAGTCATTCCCGAGACACTTCCGAGACAGAAACGGAGGCGTACCGATACGGTCTCCTCCGCGCGAGAATGGCTAACTTTCCGCTAATCGGTTATACCTAATATAATTTGCGCGCGAAGGAGATGTGTCTCGAACCTCAAAAAAAGCAATATTAAGCAAGCAAAGACGTTTTTTTGACTCAAAGTCTTGCACATTTGGAAAATTTATAGTAATTTTGCGGCGATTTTGGTGTTTTTATCGGATAAAAACGAGAAACAAGCGTCAAAACCACACTAAAAACAACTATTTATCAGATTAAAATCAAAAAAGATGGGTACAATTCGTTTTGAGTCATTAAAGATGGCTTGGCAACATCAACCCGTAGAGGTTAAGAGACCTACAGTTCCTGCAAGTGTTTATTTTGCAGAGAAAGTATTCACTCGTAGCAAGATGAAAGAGTACATCGCTTCGAACGTCGTAGATGAGTTGTTCGAACTGATGGACAACGACCAGACGCTCAGCCGTGACATTGCCAACAGTGTGGCAATCGGTATGAAGAAATGGGCGATGGAGCAAGGCGCTACGCACTACACCCACTGGTTTCAGCCTCTGACGGGCGGTACGGCAGAAAAGCATGACGCCTTCATTGACCTGGAGGACGGCAAGGCTATCGAGAAATTCTCAGGAAGTGTACTCTATCAGCAGGAACCGGACGCCAGTTCGTTCCCATCGGGCGGTCTGCGTAGTACCTTTGAGGCACGTGGCTACTCGGCTTGGGACCCTTCGTCTCCTGCTTTTGTGATTGGTGACCGTCTGTGTATTCCTACCATCTTCGTTTCCTATACCGGCGAAGCACTGGACTACAAAACCCCACTCTTGCGTTCGTGCACTGCAGTCAATCAGGCTGCAGTAGCCGTAGCTAATTATTTTGACAGAAACGTCAAGCACGTCAATTCATATCTGGGCTGGGAGCAGGAGTATTTCTTGGTGGACGAAGCGCTGTTCAATGCCCGTCCTGACCTGGTGATGACCGGTCGCACGCTGATGGGTCATGCGTCGAGCAAGAGCCAGCAGTTGGATGACCACTATTTCGGTATCATCCCTGAGCGTGTGCTGGCCTTTATGACCGAACTGGAGATCGAGGCATTGCGCCTGGGTATACCTGTGCGTACGCGTCATAATGAGGTGGCACCGAACCAGTTTGAGTTGGCTCCTACATACGAAGAAGCCAACTTGAGCAACGACCACAACCAGTTGATCATGTCGCTGATGGAGAATCTGGCGCGCAAGCACCACTTCCGTCTATTGTTGCACGAGAAACCGTATAGCGGCGTGAACGGTAGCGGTAAGCACTGCAACTGGTCACTGGGAACCAACACAGGCGTCAATTTGCTGGCGTTGGGCAAGAACCCGCATCAGAACTTGCAGTTCATCACTTTCCTCGTAAATATATTGATGGCTGTGAAGAAACACAACGGACTGTTAAAGGCTTCTATCGTTAGTGCCACCAACGCGCACCGTCTGGGAGCCAACGAGGCACCGCCTGCCATCATCTCGGTCTTCCTCGGTCAGCAGTTAAATCAGGCGCTGGACGACATCGCCAAAGCTGATGTGAGCGAAGGTATTCTCATGAATGCCAAGAAGGAGATGAAACTGGGCGTAGGAAATATACCTGCCGTGCTATTAGACAATACCGACCGCAACCGTACATCACCGTTCGCCTTCACGGGTAACCGCTTTGAGTTCCGTGCTGTAGGTTCGTCCGCCAACTGCGGCGCTGCGCTGCTGGTTCTCAACGCTGCTGTTGCCGACCAACTCAACGCTTTCCGCGCAGAAGTGGATGCCATGATTGAGAAGGGCGAAACCAAAGAGCGTGCACTGTTCACCGTCATCAAACGTTATATCGAGGAGAGCAAGGAGATTCGCTTTGAGGGTAACGGTTATAGCGATGAGTGGAAGAAAGAGGCAACCAAACGCGGCCTGGACTGCGAGACCAGCGCTCCGCTGATTATCGACCACTATCTGAGCAAGCAATCTATCGATATGTTCGCCCGCACACATGTGCTGTCAGAGGCAGAGCTGCAGTCGCGTAGCGATGTCAAATGGGAGAACTACTCGATGAAGATTCAGATCGAGAGCCGCGTGCTGGGCGACCTGGTTATCAACCACGTACTGCCTGCCGCTAAGCGCTACCAGTCGATGTTGCTGCAGAATGTGCTGAGCGTAAAACAGGTATTCTCGGAGGAAGAGACCAACTGCCTGAACGAGCAGGATTATCTGATCATCCGTCGTATCGAGCAGCACGCAGGTGCCATCATCGAGGGCGTGGAGAAGATGAACAAAGCGCGCGCGAAGGCCAACCACATCGAGAACCAACGCGAGCGTGCCGTGGCGTTCCACGATACCGTTATTCCTTTGATGGAAGAGATCCGCAGCCATGTGGATGACCTCGAGCTGATGGTGGATGACGAACTTTGGACACTGCCTAAGTACAGAGAGATGCTGTTCATCCGATAAGAACAACCATCCCTATATCATACAACAAGCCCGACCGTTTCCGGCCGGGCTTGTTGTATATACTCAAGAGTACTGCTATATTTCTTAACGACGATTGGTAGTACCGCTGTTCGAACCGGAACGACCTGAACTTGAGGAACTCGAAGAAGACGAACTTGAACCGGACGAACGACCGGAGGAAGTGCTTGTTCCCGACGAACGGCCTGTGCTGGTAGAAACGGAACTGCGTGTAGTGGTAGTGGTACGGCCCGAAGCGTCAGTAGTCTGAATCTTCGTATCCTTTACTTCGCCGCTTCTGTTTACACGCGTCGATACGCTGGTCGAAGGTTGACGGTTTGCAGTCGACTGCGACTGGGTAGTAGTTTGCGAACTGCGGCCGGAAGTAGCGGTAGTCTGCGAACTACGAGTAGTTGTGGTCGTTGTAGTCGTCTGCGAACTGCGGTTACTCGTTGTGGTAGTAGCGCTCTGCGTGTTGCGACCGGATACAGACTGAGATGCTTGCGCTGCAGGTTGTCTCGTTGTGCTGACACTCTGCTGGTTACGAACGGTAGTCGTAGTCTGAGCGGCACGTGTTGTACCTTGGCTCTGACTGCTACGACCTTGTTGTGTAGTTGTTTGCGCATTCTGTTGGTTACGCGAGACATGCTCTCTCAGTTGACCTGCATTGCGGATCGTCACGCCCGAACCATTCGATGTTACTTGTCCTATACGTTTGTCGAACGCGTCATTCGGGTGCTGATTGGCATAATCATTGCGATGATGCGGTTGTGTCATCTGAGAATAACCGTTCCAATACGGCTGCTGTGGATAATCGCAACGATGGCAGTATTGGTGATTATGCATATAGGTGTTCACGTAAGCCTGATAATGGTTCAGATAGACCGGACGTGGCTGCGTATAGTGGCTTGGCCAGTGACCATGGTAATATGGCGATGCCCACGGATTATAGTGCGGACGACCGAACACATCCCATAACGGCGGACGCTGGATAAAGACCGGACGAACAACGTAGTTGTAACCGTACAGATATCTGTCACCTATAATCTCAACATAGAGGCGGTCGGTACGGCGTTCTGCCACCAGTGTTGCTACATCCTGGAACATATTCGGAGCCAGACATGCCTGAATCAGGAATGTATGATAGTAGCCTTGGCGTGTCTCGATAACACGCAAGTAATCAACGTAACCGTCATGATTGAGGTCGATGTTGTTGATCATGTAGCGGCTTGAGTTGAGAATACGCTCAAACTCCTCACTGCTACGCGATTCCGCAAAGGCAGCACCGACAGCCTGGAGATCCAGGTAGTACGACAAGTCGTTATTATACGACGTTACCGTCACCGTAGTAGTGGTGGTCGGATAGCTTGGTCCGGATACTTGTGTCGAATAGACCGTTGTAACGGGCACCACAGTCTCCGTTGTCGGAGCCACAGTGTGAATACTCGTCCAGCAACCGGTAAAAGCTAGTGCTAATGTGCACAAAGATAGTGTACGAATTGTTTTCATAATAATGTAAGTATTTGTTAATAACTATTATGATTTACGTTTTGCAATAATCGTGCCATTATAGCGTTTTTGCCACTTCGACCTCCTCGAACGACTCGAGCAGATCGCCTACTTGCAAGTCATCGTAAGCCTTCAGACTCAGACCGCACTCGGTATTGACACCGGCCTCCTTGATATCATCTTTGACGTGTTTGAGCGAAGCCAACTCGGCAGTCTTAATAACGATACCGTCACGGATGACGCGTACCTTGTTGCCACGTTTGATCTTACCCTCACGCACGATACATCCGGCAATAGTACCCACCTTGGAGATATGGAAGGTCTGCAGCACCTCGAGGGTAGCAGTAACCTCTTCCTTCACATCCGGCGAGAGCATACCAGCCATAGCGTCCTTGAGTTCGTTGATAGCGTCATAGATGATCGAGTAGATACGTATATCCACTTCCTCGGTCTCTGCCATCTTGCGTGCCGTACCCGTAGGACGTACGTTGAAGCCGACAATCATAGCGTCTGATGCAGCAGCCAGCATGACATCCGAGTCACTGATGGCACCCACTGCACCGTGGATAACGTTGACTTGTATATTTTCGGTTGACAGTTTGATAAGCGAGTCCTTGATAGCCTCTACCGAACCGTCCACGTCGGCCTTGACGATGACATTCAGTTCCTTGAAGTCTCCGATAGCCATACGACGACCGATCTCCTCCAGACCGATATGTTTCTTGGTACGGATTGACTGCTCGCGCTGCAACTGTTCACGCTTGTTGGCAATCTCGCGTGCCTCTTGCTCAGAGGTGAGTACGTTGAATTCATCACCGGCCTGCGGAGCTCCGTTCAGACCGAGGATAGAACACGGCTCACCCGGATGAACCTCGGTAATCTTCTGACCACGCTCGTTAAACATAGCCTTGATACGGCCGTGGAAAGTACCGGCCAGCACAATATCCCCCATATGGAGCGTACCGTCTTGTACCAACAGCGTTGCCACATAGCCACGTCCCTTGTCGAGCGATGACTCGATGACCGAACCCTTGGCACGACGCTTTGGGTTAGCCTTCAGTTCGAGAATCTCTGCCTCCAGCAGCACTTTTTCGAGCAACTCGTACACACCTTGACCTTTCTTAGCCGAGATCTCCTGGCATTGGTATTTACCGCCCCAGTCCTCGACGAGGATGTTCATGTTCGACAGTTGCTCACGTATCTTATCAGGGTTTGCACCCGGTTTATCTACCTTGTTGATAGCGAAGATCATCGGCACACCGGCAGCTTGTGCGTGGTTAATAGCCTCCACGGTCTGCGGCATGACGGCATCATCGGCAGCAATGATGATGATAGCTATATCCGTCACCTTGGCACCACGCGCACGCATGGCAGTGAAGGCTGCGTGACCCGGAGTATCCAGGAAGGTGATATGCTGTCCGTTCTTCAACTTGACGTTGTATGCACCGATGTGCTGAGTAATACCACCGGCCTCACCGGCAATCACATTCGCGTTACGGATATGGTCGAGCAACGATGTCTTACCGTGATCGACGTGACCCATGACGGTGATGATCGGGCAGCGCGGTTCCATATCCTCTTCGTTGACAACCTCATCGGCATTGATTTCTTCTGCCACATGCGCAGCCACATATTCGGTTTGGAATCCGAACTCCTCTGCAACGAGGTTGATGGTCTCTGCGTCCAGACGCTGGTTGATAGAGACAAAGAGTCCGAGCGACATACAGGTACCGATGATCTTGTTAACCGGCACGTTCATCATGTTCGCCAAGTCGTTAGCGGTCACAAACTCGGTCAGTTTCAGCACTTTGGATTGTTCCTGAGCTTCCATCACCTCGAGTTCGTGTTTCTCGCGTTCCTGCTCACGACGCTCACGTTTGTATTTGGATGTATTGCTCTTACCCTTAGGCTGTTGCAGACGGCTGAGTGTCTCCTTTAGAGCCTTTTCCACCTCCTCCTGCGTAGCCTCACGCGGTTGTACTTTCTTGCCCTTGTTGCCCTTGCCGGACTGATTGCGTCTGTCGTTCGGATCAACCTTAGCAGCGCCCTTGATACGCTCGCGTTTACGCTTTTCGGCAGCAGCTTGTTGCTGTGCCTGTTGTGCAGCCTGACGCTCCTCACGCTCTTTGCGTTTCTGCTCCTTAGTCTTTTTGGCCGGACGAGTAGAGGTGTCGATAGAGTCGAGGTCAATCTTACCTACCACTTTCGGAGTGTGCTTCAGTTCGGGTTTGCTGAGCGTGAAGATTTCTTTCTTCTTCTGCAACTCTTGATGTCTGGTTCTTTCTGCAGCAGCCTGCGCTTCTGCCTCCGCTTCTGCTTCAGCCTCAGCCTCAGCCTCTGCCTTAGCTCTGGCAGCAGCCTCTTCTTCAGCTTTGGCCTTTGCACGCGCAGCTTCTTCGGCAGCGCGTTTAGCCTCCTCAGCAGCTTTTCTGGCTGCCTCTGCTTCAGCCTTGGCTTTAGCTGCCTCTTCAGCAGCTTTCTTTGCAGCCTCTTCCTTGGCTTTTTTCTCAGCGTCGAGGTCAATCTTACCTACTACTTTCGGTTGTGGCACGTTGGTGTCGATATGCTCCGGCTCCTTATGCTCAACGGTCAGTGTAGGCGCAGCTATGCGTTCCTGACGCTCAGCTGCCTTGCGATCTGCCTCTATCTTGGTGGCCATATCCTTGTTGAATTCCTTAGCGAGCAATAGATACAAATCGTCTTCAATACGCACGTTAGGATCCGCATCAATCGGATGACCGTGCTTCTCGCAAAAGGCTGTCAACGTGGACATGCCTATATTTAGTTCTTTACAAGCTTTTATCAGTTTAATAGCCATAAGCAATAGTTGTTTACGATTTAACGATTTACGATTTAACGATTCATTGACGACTTGGTCAATTGTACAATTTATTTCAATCGGACAATCAATCGTATTTCGTCAATCGTCCAATCGTCAATTAACGCT
>JAEEHO010000238.1 GCA_016280845.1 Paludibacteraceae bacterium
CCCTGCTTGATCCACAGGCGTATATCGGCGTATAGGTCATCGTAGTTGGTTATTCCCGCCTTGGTACGGCTACCCGTTGAATCGACATTCGCATTACGCCAAACGCCAAAAGGCGAGATACCGAACTCTATGTCCGGATAGCACTCATTGATGGTAGTGCGTATATCCTGAATGGCCATGTTGACGTTATTTCTTCGCCACTCGCGGATGTCCGTATAGCCGCGCGGGTACTTGGCAAAAGTCTTGGCGTCCGGCAGCGATTTGCCGCCTGACGGATACGGATAGAAATAATCGTCCATATGTATCGCCTGCACGTCGTAGCGCGTAACTATATCTTGCACTATCGTGCAAATCCATTCGCGTGTTACATCCAGTCCCGGGTCGAAATACCACTGTCCCGCGTACTGAAAGAACCAATCCGGATGACGACGCATCAGATGGTTGGACACCAGTTTGGATGTGTCCGTATTGGCCAGATTGACGCGATACGGATTCAGCCATACGTGCACTTCCATGCCACGTGCGTGCGCCTGGTCAATCACCCACTCCAGCGGATCCCATGCCTCCTGTTCTCCCCAACTGCCTTGCTTGCCGGTCAGCCAATGACTGACGGGCTCCAACTCGCTGTAATAGAGAGCATCGGCCGTCGGACGAACCTGAAAGATAATAGCATTGATACCCAGCGACTCCAACGAATCGAGCAGAAAGAGCATCTCGTCTTGCTGCCGGTCAGTATTGCCCACTGCATCCTTGCTCGGCCAGTCTATATTCGCCACACTCGCTATCCATGCCCCGCGAAAAGGCATAGACGATCTATCTCCGGCGCTCACAGCGAGGAAGAAGGATAGTGCCAAAAGCAATATAGTTGCTGTTTTTTTCATTTCTAAATCACATTATCCGCAAGGATGTCCGGCTCCGGAGCCTCTCCGGTCGGGGTTTTATCGGGGTTTTATCGAGGTTTTAATTTACTTCTCCGTTCTCCACATGGAATATCTTGGCATTCTCATTCGGCTTTAGGATTTCCGTCAAATGCTGGCGGTCGGTATCGGTGATGAATATCTGGCCGAACTCCGATCCTTGCACCAGTTGCACAATGCGCTCCACTCGTTCGCTGTCCAATCGGTCGAATATATCGTCCAGCAACAAAATCGGTTTGTTACATTCGTCCGTTCGCCCGTTCGTCCGTTCACCTTTACCCAAATACAAAGCCTGTGCCAGTTTCATCGCCAGAACAAACGTGCGTTGCTGTCCCTGGCTGCCTACTTGCTTCAGCGGATAATCGCCCAAACGCATATCCAGATCGTCTTTGTGAATACCCTGACTGGTCCATCCGAGTATCAGGTCACGTTGGCGCGTCCGCACGTACGCTTCACGCAAATCGCGGTCCTGCAACTGACTGATATAGCGCAACGAACATATTTCCGACGGTTGACCGCTGATGGCCTTGTAGGTCTCTGCAAAATACGGCTCAAAAGCCTCGAAGAAAGCCGTGCGGGCTCTGAAAATATATTCCGCCGGCTCAATCATCTGCCACTCCAGCACTTCCAGCAAATCGTCTGGAGGCGCAGGCGCATCAGCATATTGCTTGAGCAAGGCGTTGCGTTGCTTGAGCAGAGCGGCATAAGTGGTCAGACAGTCCAGATACTTGCGGTCCTGTTGCGAAATGACCACATCCATAAACCGTCTGCGCTCGTCCGAACCTTCCTCTATCAACTGCTGATCTGCCGGACTGACCATCACCAGCGGAATCAGGCCTATATGGTCTATCAGTCTTTGGTAGTCTTTCTTATCGCGCCGAAACTGCTTCTTCACGCCCTTTCGCAGGCCGCACGAGATAGTGATCCCGTCACCCGTAACCGATAACCCGTCACCCTTATAAGTGCCTTGCACCATCGCCATTTGTTCGCCGTGAGTTATATTGAGCGAATCCTGGCTCGTATAAGCAGACTTGGCGAAACTGAGCAGATAGATGGCATCCAGGACATTCGTTTTGCCCTGCCCGTTCAGTCCGACGAGGCAATTGAGCTTGGGCGCAAACTCCAAACTCGCCTCGCGTATATTACGGTAGTTCAATATGTTCAGTTCCGTTAGGACCAACAGCCGTCAATTTTCAATTATTTATGCGTAGGCTTCCACATCGGCAGCCTTGATGGTATTGCCGGCGAGAATGATCAGGCGCTCAACTACGTTACGCAGTTGGCGGATATTACCTGTCCAGTCCTTGGCTTGCAGCGCCTTGATTGCCGACGCATCAAAGGTCTTCGGCGCTATACCCTGCTCCGCGCATATCTGTCCACTGAAGTAATCCACCAGCAAAGGTATATCTTCCAATCGGTCGTTCAACGCCGGAACCTGAATAGGAATGACGTTCAGACGATGGAAAAGGTCTTCGCGGAAATTGCCTTCCGCTATTTCTTTCTGCAGATCCTTATTGGTAGCAGCCAGCACGCGCACATTCACCTTGATGGCTTTGTCCGAACCCACGCGCGTTATCTCGCTTTCTTGCAATGCACGCAGCACTTTGGTCTGTGCCGCCAGCGACATATCACCTATTTCGTCCAAAAACAGCGTTCCGCCATCGGCCTGTTCGAACTTACCCGCACGGTCTTTAACTGCGCCGGTGAACGAACCTTTCATATGACCAAACAACTCACTCTCAATCAGTTCGCTCGGTATAGCGGCACAGTTCACTTCCACCATCGGACCGTTGGCACGCGCCGATTGCTGGTGAATCAGATGCGCCACCACTTCCTTTCCCGTTCCGTTCGGACCGGTTATCAGCACACGAGCCTCGGTCGGAGCAACCTTATCTATAATATCGCGCACGCGAGTGATAGCTGCACTGGCGCCTACCATCTGCGGACCTTTGGCCGAAATCTTCTTGCGAAGTTGTTTGGTCTCTTGCTTGAGATCTTTGGTCTCAAGCGCGTTCTTGGTCGTAATCAGTATTCGATTGAGATCCAGCGGCTTAAGCAGAAAATCATATGCACCCAGTTTGAGCGCTTGCACAGCCGTCTCAACGTCTCCGTGCCCGCTTATCATAACTATAGGAGCTTCTGCACTCTCGCATTCACCGTTTGTTCCTTCGCTATTCGCCTTTAGTTTGGACAGCACTTCCATTCCGTCCATTTCCGGCATTTTGATGTCCGAATAAATCAGGTCATAAGCCTTTTCGCTAGCCATTTGCAGACCTTGTTTACCGTTCTCGGCAACATCCACATCGTGTCCTTCGTCACTCAAGATTTCGCGCAGTGTGTTACGTATTCCGCGTTCGTCGTCTATTATCAAAAGTTTTGCCATCTTTATTTAGATTTGGAAAAATCGTGCAAATTTACGAATAATTCTTGAGATATGCAAGCAATTGTATTTTTTTATAAAAAAAAGCAAATAAATTTGCACGTTCCATTTTTTTGTAGTACCTTTGCACCGAAAATGGTTTTGTATCAACACTACCATGTTAAACGATATATATTCATTTAATTAAACAAATCTATTAATCATGAAGTTTTGCGCTGGTTGAGTGCGGCTTAGGTTTTTTCTCTCATGCAGTCAAAGCTTCAAATTTTAATTCATTTAAATTATGAAAAAGTTTTTCGCTTTTGTTGCTGCTGCTCTGACAGCGCTGACAATGAACGCAAGACAACTTAATGTTGCTCAGGCAATTGAGGAAGGCATGAAACTTGACTCGATGGCTACTTCTACCGTTATTGACACTATTGAAGGTTATGTTTTGAATCCGACTTCCTTCAGTCTCTTCTACAACAACCAGAGTTGGGGAATGGCAGATGATGCAACCAACACGGCAGAGCAACTTTTCAAAGGTTACAACTGCTGCCTCGTTAACGACAAAGACACCGTTCGCATTCTTCATGGTGACAAAGTAAAACTGATCGGTAAACTCAAGAAGTACAAAGGCAAAAAAGACACTCAATTTACCATTGAGATTGAGAAGGGCTACGCTATTCCGTCTACTCTGATAGAAGGTGATCGTACCATCGATCGTACCATCCACGAGATTACTCTTGATTCTGCACTTACGATTGGTAACAAACTTGCAAATGGGGACCAGACTCCTATTCAATACGCATTTGAGGGCTTTGTTACCGCTATGATTCCAGATAACAAAGGTGGACAAGATGGTGGTTTCGCAAACTATGGAAACCAGAGCCTTTGGATTGCTGCAACCGCAGATGGCGCTAAGGATAAAGACGGAGCTTTCGAAATTTACCAAGGCATTGGTAAAGCTAACGGTAAAACCGTTGAGATGAAGGTTGGCCACAAGGTTCGTATCGTTTGCCAGATCAAAAACTATAGTGGTACCATAGAGAACGCTGACACCAAGTTGCCGGTTGAGGTTCTCAACTATGTTGAGGAAAAGATCGATACCATCACCGTAGCAGAGGCTGTTGAGATTGCTCTTGCACTTGAAAACAACAAGGAAACCGACAAAAAATACGCTGTCCTTGGTTATGTTAAGAAAATCAAAAACTACAACACTGATTACAAAAACCAAGACTTCTATATCATTGACGATCTCGCTAATAAGGAGGTAGAAGATCTTAACTGCTACCATACCAATATTGCTGCTCCGGGTTGTGCAGAAGGTGACCGCGTCATCATTATCGGAAAATTGATGAACAATTTCTATCAAGACAAGAATTCTGCTCAAATCAAAGGTGGTACCGCTGAGATCCTTTGGAAAGCAGGTATTGAAGAAGTTACTTTGACCGAGAAGGCTCAGAAGGTAATGGTTGACGGCGTTGTTTACATCGTTCGTGACAACAAGATGTTCGACCTGATGGGTAACCAAGTTCGTTAATCGAACCCTCTTTTCACTACAATAGCTCGCAGAAATGCGGGCTATTTTTTTTGTGCTATTATACAAAAATCGCCTAAAATACCGCTTTCGCTTGCATATATCAATTATTTTTTGTAATTTTGCGGCCGTTTTGGTACGCGTGCTCGCGCTGAGCGCGCATAATTGACGCGCATATGAGGATTGCAATTATTGGTTATGGTAAGATGGGCCACATGATTGAGCATATAGCCC
>JAEEHO010000239.1 GCA_016280845.1 Paludibacteraceae bacterium
CAGACGGCCGACGATGCCTTCATCTATTGGGCGGAAGATCCGGTTATCGACCGCGAGATGAAACGTCTGCAACTGGGCGCAACGCTCTATCCGTACGGATTCACCCAGCCTAATCCGCTGCCCGTAGGCGAAGAAGAACTGGCGCTCAAGGGACGTCACAATGTGTTGAACTCGATGGCTGCCACTATTGCGGCTAACGTACTGAATATCAAGAAGGATGTTATTCGCGAGAGCCTAATGACCTTCCAGGGCGTTGCGCATCGACTGCAGTATGTGGCTACCGTTCGCGGCGTGCGTTGGATCAATGACTCCAAGGCTACCAATGTCAACTCGTGCTGGTACGCTCTGGAGAGCATGACTACGCCGACCGTACTGATCCTCGGTGGCAAGGACAAAGGCAATGACTACAGCGAGATAGACGAACTGGTCAAGCAGAAATGTCACACCCTCGTTTTCATGGGATTGCACAACGAGAAGCTGCATGAGCATTTCGACAGTTTCGGCCTCAATATCATTGACACCGACAATCTGCACGATGCTATACAGGGGGCTTACAACGCTGCCCGCGAAGGAGATACGGTTCTGCTGAGTCCGTGCTGCGCAAGTTTCGACCTCTTCAAGTCATACGAAGACCGCGGTGATCAGTTCATGGCCGCCGTCCGTGCGCTATAAAGGAAAGGCACAAAGCAAAAAAGCCCATGACCTACGAAGACTACATAGCGCAGGAACAGCAAGCAATGGAAGAAGAACAGGGGGATGACTCTTGTTTTCTCGCCAACCAACCGGAAGGGCAGTTTGTGAGAGGACATTAAGCGCCCGACCTGAATATATCATAACTTATGAAACTAAACGTACAAAGTATTGACCACACATTCTGGGTGCTTTTTTCGCTACTGATCATTGTAGCCATCGTTGCGCTTTTCTCGGCGTCCTCTACGCTCGTGTACATGCATCATTCGGCACTCGGACCGATTGGTCAACAGTTGTTTTTCATCGTGCTGGGTATAGCGGCAGCCTTTCTCATCCAATTTGTTCCTACCTACTGGGTGCGCTTTGGCGGATACTTATTGCTGCTGGTGAGCGTCCTTCTGGTCTATTCGACCATGATTCCGGGCAACCCGTTGGTAGTCAGTGTCAACGGCGCCGCGCGATGGGTACGTATAGCCGGTTTCACTTTCCAACCGTCCGAGTTCGTCAAGTTGTCGCTTATCATCGTTATTTCTGACCAACTGGCGCGTATCCGTACCGAGCAAGACAAAAGAAAATATTTCTACCGTACGCTTGCCATAGCCTGCATTGCCGTATTGCCCATCATGGCATCCAACCTCTCTACGGCCGTGTTGATAGGTATGATTGTCTTCTTTCTGTGGATTCTTGCACGCGTCCCTTGGAAATATACACTTTCGGTGGTCGGCATCGCAGCTGTCGTACTAGCCATGGGCTATGCGATAGTTGAGTACGGCTTTGTGCGTCCGCACCGCGAGATGCACGGTCCGTTCAAGCGCGCTACCACGTGGGTCAGTCGTATTGACCGCCATTTTATGGACGACGATACAGACAAATATCAACTGAACGACCAGAATATCCAGGAAGTCTATGCCGCTGTGGCTATCGCGCGCGGCGGCACTTCGCCGATTGGTGTTCTGCCGGGTAACAGCAAAGAACGCGACTACCTGCCTTTGGCTTTTGCCGATTATATCTTCGCTATCATAGTGGAAGAGTCGGGCGTTATTGGGGCCATCGCTCTTATCTTCCTCTATCTGGCAGTCCTCTTCCGAGCCTGCAATGTGTCCAGCCGCTATTCGGATATGCCGGCTATGCTTATGACTATGGGCCTGGCGCTGATGATCACGTGCCAGGCATTGATATCCATGCTTGTGGCAGTGGGTCTTGGACCGGTCACAGGCCAACCGCTGCCACTCATCTCGCGCGGCGGAACCAGCGTGGTGATCACATCCATCTATTTCGGTATTATGATGGGTGTCAGCCGCGAACAGATGGCTTTGCGCGCACGCGTCAATGAGACGATAGCTAACAGCCAGGATGATGCACCTATTGTTTCACTAGAATAACCAACTATTATGGAAATCGCTCTTTTAGTATTAGCTTGCCTTTGTATGCTGATAGGCATCATCGGCTGTATCGTGCCCGGTTTGCCCGGCACACCGATTGCTTACGCCGGTCTGTGGATTGCTCAAGCGACAGATCGCATCGATTTTAGCTGGCGTTTTTTGCTTATCTGGGGTATTGTTACCGTCATTGTGTCTGTTATGGATTATGTTGTTCCCGCATGGGGAACCAAGAAGTTCGGCGGCACCACATATGGCGTGTGGGGAAGTACGATAGGCGTTTTTGTCGGTTTGTTCTTCGGTGCAGTCGGAGTGATTGTCGGTCCGCTGGTCGGAGCCATTTTGGGTGAACTCATCGGCGGTAAGGAAGTAGCCCAAGCCATCAAAGCCGGATGGGGTAGTTTCATCGGTCTGCTATGCGGCACTATCCTCAAACTGATATGCTGCGGCCTCATGTCCGTTGCACTCATCCAAGCCATTTGGTAAAGAACAAATAGGAAAACACATTACAACGATGAAACTGAGATTTATCGCTATATTATTGATATTCCTTCCGACAATAGGTATTTGTCAGAACAAGTATTATCATTTGCTGGATTACACTTGTGCCAGTTGTCCTCCTTCCGTCTTTTTATGGAATGTTGATAGATCGCAAGCTACAGAATTTGGTGATTATATTGAGGAATATACAGATTCGTTGCAACGCGTAACAAAATTGTTGTCATATTGCAATAACAAAAACAAACGTGCAGTAATAGACGATTGGGATTATGTTCTTTATGAATATACGGATTCAACAATAGTTGCAATAGAATTAGAATCTCCTCAGTGGTGGTATCCGCTCTATGCAACTGATTCTGGAGAGTATGTTTATGGTTCACCAACGGCGGAACGGTGTGAAACTAAATATGATCCCAACAGTAAAACACACGATATCATATCGTCAACTTCTCAGACTATTCGAGGGTGGGAATATTATGCTACCCAATTAGTAGATTGTAATTATTATCCGACGTATGAACAGGCTTATGAATATGTCAAAAGTCATTTTGTTTACACAGAGGAGCCCGACACTTCGGTTAGAATATTTAGGGAGCCATATAACGCATATGTGCGGCTATATGGTTATTCTTACTACAAGAATGGAATAGGACAAGTAGAGCCCATGGGAGTCCTCAAAAGAGAAAGCTTGATGTACTAATCTTAAGTGGCGTGAGAGTGGCGGAATAACCTAGGTATAACCTACGTATAACCTAGGTATCACCTAGGTCCGACTCGGAAACGACAGCCAAACGTCAGCGGAATGTCTCGATAACCTCCAAATGCTACTTACGCAAGCGTAGATGACATTTTTCGCTAAAAACCTTGTACATTCCAAAAAAATGTAGTA
>JAEEHO010000240.1 GCA_016280845.1 Paludibacteraceae bacterium
ATGCGCGCTAACGTAGTGCACGCAGACCGAAGAGGAGAAATTGCGAGCCGCCTCAATCCGCAGCGCGGATTCACATAGGCGAGCCAATTTCGACGACAAAGGTAGTGGTTTGAAAATTAAAAACTCGGGAAAAATTCCATAAAATGATTTTAAGCGGTGTTTTTTGTATGATTATAGATTGTTTTGTTGTCAACACCGAGGAATTTGGCGGTTCGAGAGGTTTGTTTGGGGAGTTGTTGCAAGCGGTTGTAGACTGTTTGGATGGCTGTTTGTTTGGCCTCGTCTAAGAAGAATGAGTAGTCATCGATTTGTTCATCAATCTGTTCGGGAGTAGTACCGATTGTTTCGTCTAAGATGGCATTAAGCCAAGTTTTAAATTCTGCGTTAAAATCTTTTTTTTCATTGATTGAGTAGATTGAGTTGCACAAAAAAAACCGGCCCACTGTTAAGTGAGTCGGTTTATATGGGTAAGGGGTTAATTAGTTGATTTCGTTCTAACTCGGGTAATCAAAATATCGGTCGGTAACCGGATTCGACAACGGCATCGTAGTAGTCTTGGTCTGCCCACTGGTTGCATTGCTCCATGACTACTTCAAGGGCTTGTTGTTGACCTTCCGGCGGATAATTATACTTCTTCAGTAGATGTTTTATCATTCGGCGCATACCCGCTTGAGCAGATTCCTTTTTGTTCCAATCTATTGTGCGGTTCTTACGCAGTTCTTCGGTAAGTTCTTTGGTAAGCGCAATAAATTGTTCGTCTGAGTATGCTTTGCGAACCATTTCGTCATTGGTCAGCGCATCATAGAAAGCCTTTTCTTCTTTGGTCAGTCCCAGTTCGTTGCCTTCTATTTCGGCTTGCTTGATTTGTTGCGCCAATTTAATCAGTTCCTCTATCACTTCTTCGTTACTCAACATTCCTTTGAGATAAGCAGAAAGTGACTCGGATAGCATATCGGAGAACTTGGCACTCTGTACCACGTTGGTGTGCTTATAGCCGCCAATAACGCCTTGTAGCAGTTTCTTCAATATCTCCACGGCCAGGTTCTTCTCCTTCATCTTCTTGATATCTTCCAAGAAGGCTTCGTTGAATAGCGAGAACTCGCGTTCTTTGTCGTCGAACAGCACCACTACGCCTTCCGACTGAACGGACTGCGCCAACAGATTCTTGATGCGCTCGTTGATCTCTTTGACTTTGCCGCCACTATCCCCGCGCTGTTCCAACCTCAACAGCAACACGCGCACGGCATCAAAGAACGCCACAAACTGAATCTGTTCATCCGTCAGCAACGAACGGCAGAGCGTAACGGCATTGTGCATCAGTGCGGACTCTTTGAGAAAATCTTTGCGCCGTTCCGTATCATGCGCAGCCAAAAGATGGTTCACCGCGCCGCGTATGAGTTCCGCTTTCTTGGCATCGGAAACCGACGGGAAGGCCGAATAATCGAAACCGTGCAACATATCGTCACATATCTCGTATTTCTCGCGGAAGGTCACAAGTGCCGTCTTGGCTATATCGGGGTCACCGAATTTCTGTTGGTCACGGCTGGTGTACTCCTTCATTGCACGTTTGAGTGCTTGCGCAATACCGATATAATCGACGATCAAACCGCCCTCTTTCTCCGGGAACACGCGGTTGACACGCGCGATTGCCTGCATCAGGTTATGACCGGACATCGGCTTATAGACATACATCGTATTCAGCGACGGAACATCAAATCCGGTCAACCACATATCCACCACAATGGCTATCTTCATTTCGCCTTTCTCCGACTTGAAGTCCTTAGCCAATTCCTTGCGATACGCATCGTTGCCTACTATCGGTCGCCACTCTTCGGGGTCTTGGTTATTGCCGGTCATCACCACTTTGACCTTGTTGACCCATTCGGGGTTCAAAGCCAACAGGCGATAATAGATCTTCATGGCTATTCGTCTGTTGAATGCCACAATCATCGCCTTGCCGGAAGTCACTTGCTGACGGTTGGCCACATAGTGGTAGTATATATCTTTGACGAGCGAATCAATCGTCTCGGGTGCCCCCAACACTTCCTCCAACTGACTGAACTTGCGTTTGGTTTTCTCCAATTGTGCATCCGTCACGCCCACCGTATCTAGATTGGTAAACTCGGCATCCAGTTCCTCCAAGATATGCGGGTCTAACTTCAGTTTCATTGCGCGACTCTCGTAGTAAACAGGCAGCGTAGCATGGTCGCGCACCGATTGTGTCATATCGTAGATGTCGATATAATCGCCGAACACCTCTTGTGTGTCACGGTCCCGGTCGGAAACAGGCGTACCCGTAAAGCCGATGAACGATGCATTGGGCAAGGCCTCGCGCATCAGTTTGGCATAGCCTTTTTTCGTGCGGAGTGTCTGCACATCAAAGGTTGTATCGCCGTATTGCGAACGGTGCGCTTCGTCGGTCATCACGATGATATTGCGTCGGTCGGAGAGGAAAGGACCCGAATGGCCTAACTCGCTCCAGTCCGTAGACTGGTCTTCAAATTTCTGTATCGTCGTAAAGAATATTCCTCCCGCTTTGCGGTCACGTAGCAAGTCAGATAGTTCCGTTTTGGAACCGGCTTGTTGCGGCATCTGACGAAGAAAATCAGCGCAGCGCGAGAACTGACCGAACAGTTGGTCGTCCAGATCGTTGCGGTCAGTTACAACTACTATTGTCGATTCATGGAAATGACGGCCAAGCAGACGTGCCAGGAACACCATGGATAGCGATTTACCCGAACCTTGCGTGTGCCAAAACACACCTATCTTGCCGTTACCGTTCACAGCATCGTACGTACGTTTGAGGGCATTGTTCACCGCAAAATACTGATGATATCCCGCCAAAATCTTTGCCGTTTGTCCGTCTCTATGGTCAAAGCAAATGAAGTTACGAAGTATATCCACCAAACGCTCTTTGGGGAAGATTCCGCGGAAGAAAGTGGGATAATTGACGTGCTCCAGATCCTCGTACTCGCCGTCCACGCTCTTCCACTCCATATAGCGTTCCTCGTTCGCCGTTATCGTGCCGGCAAAGGTCAAACCCATATCGGAGATAACATTGAAAGCATTGTAGGTGAACAGGTCCGGTGCTTTCAGTTGGTAGTTGCGTATTTGCAGATAGGCGTCGTGCACCGTCACTCCTTCCTCGCTCGGCGATTTGAGTTCGATGACTACCAACGGCATTCCGTTGACGAACACCACCATGTCGCAGCGGATATTATCGCGCCCTTCCACGCGCCACTGGTTGGCTATTTGAAAGGTGTTGTTGTTATAGTTATCATAGTCAATCAGCTGCACGATGTCGGTGCGTTCTTCTTCATTGCAGACGTACGGCACTTCCATACCATCCTGCAATGCGCGCATAAACTCCTCGTTGCTCTCTATGAGCGTACTCTCCGAAGCATGCAGAATACGGCGCAGCGCTTCGTCGATAGCCTCAGCGGGAAGCGCCGAGTTGATACGACGAATAGCCGGTTCGAGTGCATCCACATAGCACGGCTGACGATAGTCGCGCTCGATATCAGGACCGTAGATATACTCGTATCCTAATTCGTCACGAAACAGCGCAATCAGCGCTTGTTCGTAACTGTCTTCGGTGAATTTCGTTTTGGTCATAGTTTATCAATTGTCTTGGTTGGTACTTTCTTGGTCGTTCTGCCGGATAGTATCCG
>JAEEHO010000241.1 GCA_016280845.1 Paludibacteraceae bacterium
CATAGGTGGGGGTAAATTCTCCCGCAGAGAACGCAGAGGTCGCAGAGTTGGAGATGGAGGTGTACTGGTTCAGGGAATTGGCGGCGTATGAGGCCGACACGAAGGTCGGCCCTCCCGCGTCAAGCTCGGTTGATGTAATGCGGTTGCCGATATCGTCGTAGTTATACGAGTATTCGGTCGCAGTGGACTGCGACCCTCCCGACTTGGAGGCGGAAATCAGCCATTGCGGTCGTTGTAGCCGTATGCATCGTTGCGCGATTCGGACATCATCGTGCCGGAGCGGACAATCTGGTCGCGAGAGCCAATGGCATCACAGACGTAGTCGTACTGCGAGATTACGTTGCCGCCCACGGTGCCCTTAGCCTGCGCGAGCGCATCACATGTGGGACAAGATGTCTGACCACTTCTCCCACCTATTTCAAATGCTGATTTTGCCGCAGCTTCTCGCATTTCTTTGCAAATAGGCCAACCTGGCGACGGCAGAGCCCCCCTGCGCGGCAGAATTCTGCCGCGCCGAGTCGCCTCTCTGCCTGCGTAAAGTTTCATGCCTTGCATTATACCATAATCTCCCTTCGCTCGCTTGTCCTACTCCGCCGCGCAATCGACCGCCGCGCAATCGACCGTAGCGCGTCGTTCCGCGCCTCGTAGCGATCCAACGTAGTCTCGACGCCGCCGCGACATCGCCCCGCTCCAACGACTCCGCCTTCCGCTCCACTGCCTTTACGCGCACCTCGGCGGGCGATTCATGAACTACTGGCACTGGCATTTGAGACTTGTCGGCAAGCCGCACGACCATCGTCACAGTCGCGCCGAGTGCGACAACGGCAACCGCAATCATCTGTCTTAACGGGTTCATGCTCGTCCAAACTTATTGTGGCAATCTACAGCGACACCCACGCTCCTGTTGACTCCCGCTGGTGTCAGTCCCCTTGTGCGCTCGGACTCCACGTTTGAGAACTTGACTCGAAGGACTTTGTTGGGCACTATGCCCGATTTTCCGCCTCTTTTGGAGGAACCAGCAGATTAACTGCCAAACGATGCACACAATAGAGAACGGCAAGAAGATCAACGTCCCAAACACAGCAAAGATATGCTTCTCGGCCGAATACTTCGGATAGAACACTTTTGAACGTTCAAGATCTTGTATGGCCTCGAACGACGGGACAAACGAATCCGCACGACCGCCGTTAATAGCTCGGAAAAGACCATAGAAAGTGTGTGGATAAGAAGTCTTGGTAGCTTGCTCAAACCTCAGTCCGTCCGACGTTGTACCGAACACGATCAATCCTCCTCTGTCTCTTCTCAGGAAAAGACCTGATGGGCATTCATCATTGCCATCCTCATAGCTGATTGCCACAAGCGCCATCGGCCTTCCCCCGACCGTGACCTTCATTCCGCAGTAAGACGGGTCGTTCTCAAGACGTTCAAACACCTTCTCCGCCGACAGACGGTAGATTGCCACATCAACCGCAAGAACGACAAGGAACAGCGCGGTCACCAGTCCAAGGGCAATCCAAGCCTTGTTATATCCTTGCATTGTCATTCCGTCACCCCCCAGAGCAGTTTCTGCCACCATGAATACGAAACATCCGTTCCGTCTGGACGAGTCTTTTTTGTGTGCAACAAAACGGAACACCCTGTCTTGCGTTCAATGTCAGCCTTCAAATTCTCGCTAAGCCCAAGATGGCAAGATCTAAGCTCAATAAAACATTGACAACAAAACCTTACGCCAATGAACATGTCAGATATCTCATGATACTCCTTAGTAGCTCCGCTCGACCCCGCAGGATCGGGGAAAACTCCTTCATATATCTGTGTATTCCCCTCACCATCCCTGATATCCATACACGCTTGACTACCATTTCCCTCCACAGCTCCATGTGCAGCGACAATCAATGATTCCACGCATTCGTCATCTGCCAACAATTCATTAGGCCTGAAATCACTAACGCTCCTGATTGTGTGGTTCGTTCCATCATCACCACGAATAAGTTGCCTCGCCTCCGATTCAAATTTGTCTATCTCTCCAGGAAAGTTCGTTCTGTCTGCTACAGTGACAAGCGACCTGCCTTTTGCACAACTACATGGGGCAGAAGATTCCTTGCCTGCGTTTGCCTTTTGCTTTTGCGGCTGGGATGGCTTTGCAATTGGTCTTGTCAATTTCTTGACTTTCAAGCCTATTGTGTCTGTCACAACTAACGGTGTATTGTTCATGGCACAGTACAACAACACGACTGTCGCGGACACCATGTCTCTTGACAACCACCTCCCCATCACCGGCTCGTAGTGGCGGTAGTTGTAATACACGAGTCCCAGCGCATCATCCGCATACTCGCTGGAGAAGCGAAAGGGATTGTAGGTGCGGAAGTCATAAGCAGTTGAAGTGGAGTTGCGGGTCGAGGCGGTGAGCGCGCCGAAGGGCGCGTACTCGTAATGCGCTGCGAAGCCAGTGCCGCCGGAGAAAAATACTAGCTCGGATACATTCTTGTTGCCGTCATGGGTGACGTGCAGCTTGCACACGTTCGGCTTTTCAATCATCAGCGGGCGCGTAGCCACAGGCTCCGCCGGATCCCAGGCGAAGATTAGGTCTATCGCGTTGTTGGCTGATACGTTGAGGCGCTGGATGCAAAGATAGCCATCATAGACAAAGCGATGGTGTGTGTTGGTTTCGGTCGCAAGGGACTGCGACCCTCCCGCGTCTGACGTGACTGTTTCAAGATACTCGACGCGGCGGCCCATGCGGTCGAATTTCATTGTGATGTTCGTCGCGCCGTTCGACCACTGCACAGGACGGTTCTCGCCGTTGTAGCTTACGGACCAAATGCCTGTAGAGGTTTTGAGCAAGGTTTGGTTGCCGTCGTCATCATAGGTGGGGGTGAATTCTCCCACAGAGAGCGCAGAGGTCGCAGAGTGGGAGACCGAGGTGTACTGGTTCAGAGAATTTGCTGAATAGGCGGACGAGACAAGCTCGTCCCTCCCGCTTGCGAGCTCCGAAGAGGTCAGACGGTTGCCGATGTC
>JAEEHO010000242.1 GCA_016280845.1 Paludibacteraceae bacterium
TAAACAGCATCCTCAATATCAACCGCACTATCCTTAATCCTGCGTGAATCAGAAACCTCCTCCTTTAAGCTGCGCTTAGCCTCCTTAAAGGCAGCGTCCACCATATCTGCGGTAAGCAGCAGGTAGAACCCCTCCTTGACGGTTTGAATATCCTTGTCCTTAAAGTCGCTTGTCAGCATAGCCAAAAAAGCGTCCACAACCTCCTCGTACTTCACCGAGTAGCTCTTGTCCTCGTAGTTGCCATCTGCTATCTTTTCCATAATATTTAGATTTTTAAAGTTTTTGTTACAATATTGTATTTCCAACAATCAATAATCGTCCTCAAACACACTCTCGTCGTACCCCGTAGGCTCGTCACCGTTGTCAAGCTGCTCTTGCAGCATATCCATTACCGATAAGTCGTAATACACAGGGTTGCCTCTATCGTCACGTGAGGTCGCCTTCAAAAAGCATGTTTCGTAGCCCGCAGACCTCCAATTATCCTCATACTGCGCTATATCCTGACCGTAACCCTCAAGTATCTCGGCAGGACTCGCACCCTGCGACATAAAGTCAACAATAAGCACGTAACTGCCATCATAATACTTGTCATACGTATCGTAAGCCTTATACATAAGACTATGCATAAACTCATCGTTGTTTCGCTTGTACTCGTGCTCGTAAGTCCTATCCAAGGATCGTATTTTGTCTTCTATCCTTTCCTTAAGGTTATCTGCTAAACGCCCGTTCATACTTTTAAAATTTTAAATTAAAATGTTACCATAATATATACTTAGATCTGCGCCAACCCCATCTCCTCAAGCGTTAGGTTGCCTCCCTGCCGCTCGGGTGCGTTGCCGCCAAGAATGTCGCTCACCTCAAAGTCGTCAAGCAAGCGGTTAACCCTCATCGCCCCCGTGATAACCCAAGGCACAGTGTCGGGGCGCGGATTGGTTCTGTAACGATAGAACCCGTTCTCGGGCAGATGCTTCAGCCCCGCAAGCGAGTGCACAAAGGAGTTGCCGCGATAAAACGTGCCGTCGGGGTTCGTCCTCATGTACCCCATCTCATCCGCCTCGTCCTGATAGTTTACGTCCGCAACGTAGTCGCACTCCGCCCACACAAAATCGTAAGGGAAGTACGGCGCGTTGTCGTTTACAATCTGCACATACTTGCCGCTATCCTTTAAGTAAAAATACTTACCCAAGTTCTCGTTTTTTGCGAGGCTCATTAATGTCAGCTCGTCGCGTGTCGTCTTTACGTCGCCTGTAAGCGGCTGTTCCACCTCTACCCAACTAATCTTACGGTCGAACTGCTTTGCGCGCGGCAGATCGCCTAAGTGCCAGCCAGGACGGTACGCCAAAGGCTGCGACTTGGACTGCGAGTTTACAACCTGCGGACGTCCCGTTTTCGACAACCCCGCAAACTCTCCCTCCTCCGCGTCAAGCCAAACTCCGACAGGCGTGTCCGTGCCGCCTGTGTTGCTTACCATCGGTGGGTACAGCTTGCCGTCCTTAAAACGGAACACCTTGTACGCAACCCCCGTCACGGACTTGCTAAAGTCCTTTGTTGACTTCTTCGCGTCGCGTATCATGCCACGACTTTGCATTAACATCTTTAAATTCATAACTCTCGTATTTTATATTACCATCCGATATTTCTCTGCTCTACTCCACCGAGCTTATTAAACGCGGTGTTCTGTGTGTAGTCCGTGTAGTTTTCAATGTAGTCCGCACGCACAATATTAATGCCGTTGCTGTCGCAGTACTCAATGCACTCGTCCTGCGTGTAAAAATCCAAATTCTTAACCGCTCTCTGCCCGTACATGCTACCCGACTTGAACAACGCCGCCTCCGCCTTGTCGTTAAACAAACTCAAGCGGTACTTGTGATAATACGGATAAGTGACAACCGCGTACCTCGGTGTCGCCTTCTTTGAGTTTCCGCCGTATATAGAAGACTCGGTTTTTAGAGCCTCGTTAAACCTTGCTCGGACGTCCCCGTTTCTGCCGCCGCCGTATATATAAAACTTTGTACCGTACTCCTTATCCAAGGCTATAGCCTCATCCAATGTAACCTCAACATCAACAAAGCCGTCGTACCCGTGCTCGTCGTCAAAGCCCGTACCCGTTACGGTTATTCCTTGAGCCCGCAAGTCCTCTGCCAAACGACTCAAAACGTACTGTCTGCCCTTACAGTCAAAACGATGCACGCGGGCAAGCACAACGTCGTCCCCGCTATCCTTGATCCTTCCGCTCATTAACCGCTTTAAATTCATATCACTCTACTTTAAATTAAGTATTATATTAATCCCTTCTTCAATAACATTTTCGCAGTTGTTGATGTCAAACACCAAGTCTTTCTTATACTTGTAAACCGAGATTCTTTCTACGTGCAGATTGTACGCACCATCTGTTTCCGAAAAAACCATCGAGCCGCAAAAATTATCATATTGGTCTAAAATCTCTATCTCTTTATTGCCTAAAACCGCCCTGAATTTATAAACCTCAGTGCCGCCGATAGTTTTACGCTTTCCTTTAACAATCTCGCTTACAAGCGGCAGAAAGTCTTTCTGCAGCTCGGTTTCGGGGTACGTCTTGACACCATTAAGCACCCACTTTAGATACTCAAGCACAAGCTTACGCTCGTCCGCATTCATTGCGCGGTGCTTGCCGTACCCGCTCTCCTCAAGCGAATCTATATACAGCGGATTAAAAGAGCATCTATCCGTGATGCCTGTCGCATACTGACGGTAGTCACCGTTTATACAAACGTTGCACTCATACCATGCACCGTCCTCCTTTAAATACCCCCAATACTCCTTTATATGTCCGTTCCCGCCAATAATCCTATTCATGCCGTCCACCAATTCAAAACTAAACTGGTTTTTTGATTGGTAGTGGTTTTCCGACACACCCAAGCCTCCCTCCAAGCCTCTCACCTTAATGGTGGTAAGCATCTCGCGCAATCTCCGAATATCAGTAGCAGTGTCAGCATCAATATTTACTCGCATAGCACCTTATTTTTTAGATTTCTTTTTTTTCTCATCCGCCTTCGCGTCCTGTACCTCCTTAATGAAGTCCCCCGCCGTCATGTCGAAGTGTCTTGCGGTCTTGTCCACAAGTATCTTCTGCAGCAGCTTAGCCCACTTCGCATCGTTACAGCTGCTCATGTTTTCAAGTATGCTCACAACCTGTATCATGCAAAACGCGGATGCCGCAAGATACGGCAGCTTTAAGTCCGCGTACACAAAGCAGTACTGATCAATCCCCTGCAGCAGCAGTATAATAGCCAAAATGCTAACCACCGTCCGCCCCAACGACTTCAGCCTCTGCGACGAAAGCTTGCCGTGCGATACTCCTTTGTATTTGGACGCAACCCGTCGGTTAAGCAGGTACGCGGTCACAACGTCAACCACAATGCTCGCAAAGACTACGTACATCACCTCCTCAAGAGGCTCAACGTACGCAAGCACCCCTCCTGCCACCGCAAATAAGGCGCGAACTATATGATCGTAGATGGCTGAACCGTGCATAATATCTCTACAAACAAAATTAATCATACGATATTGAAACTACAACATTGGGAACCTTCGTCTCTCTATATATCGCAGTAGCTATACTGCGGACTCTGTTACCCAAACTCTCCGAACCGCTGTTGTCCATATCGTCAAGCACACCGTCTCGATAGTAACAAGTTGCGCCATAACTGTCTCCGTACGGCTTAAAGTACCCGTACACACGAATCGTGTCCCTTTCGGTTACATCATACTCAAAGTCGCTCGCGTCTTGACCGCAGCTGTATAAAATATTTTTCAACTTGGACTTTAACGAGGTCATTTGACTCTTATCCAAGTAATTCCCCATTTTCTTATTAAACTCTTCCCGTATACCGTCAATGACGTCCTGCGTTATGTAATTTTTATAATACTTAATGAAATCGGGTTTGTACAACTCAAAGTCTTCGGAATTTATTCTTTTTTCTTTTCCCGTGCGTTTGTACGGCACAACATTCTTTTTAAAGTTTAAAAACCATCCTGTTCCACCCGCTTCTGTGCCAAGCTCAAAAAGTACACTAACGCGCCGTGGTTCATTCTGTTCAAAGCTAATCTTTAAGCCCAAGGATTTACCGTCCCCAAGCGGTACTTTATCAAAATAAGCCGCCACAAGCTTCCACCGTGGGTAGTCAGTATATTCCGCCGAAGAATAGTCGCCGCGCTGAACTTTCTTAAGCAAAATATTAAACTGCTTCTCAGCCTCGCTCTTGGCATCCTTAACCCTCATTAACCTCTTTAAGTTCATAACTCGTATATTTTATTATTTAGTAAGCAACTACAAAACCTCAATATCTTCTTTAGCCCAAAGGGAGTAAATCCCTCCATCATCAAAAATGACTGTCTTGTTAAGGTCACCACCGTCTTGAATCTTCGCCCCCTGCTCTCTTACGTAGGTTTCACAATGTTGGTTTATGTACTCCTTCATTTTGTTGTAGTCGTTTGACATCGCGACAGGGACTGACCGCGAGGGATTGTAAAGGTTCGTCCACATAGCAACGTACCCGCCACTCGCATTGTCCTTTATTTTTCTCTTTCCGAGTTTTTGCTTTAAGTTCATAATTCCTCTTTATTTAAATATATAAATCACTCCCCGTTTGTAAGCGCGTCGTAAAGGTAACGCTTGAGCTGCCGCATATTATCGCTGTCCTCATCCAAAAGCCAATAGTAGCGACTCAGCTGATCCGTTTCGTTAAACCACCTATAGTCGCTCTTCCTTAGCTTTTGCAACAGCTGCTCTTTTGTGTACCCGCCTTCAAGCAGATCCCGCACGCCCGCAAACGCTCTCGCAGCCATCTCGTTCTTGTTCGTTAGGTACGCGTACTCGCTGTCGCCGTAGTCGTTCCGCTGCTCCTCGTACTGAAGCAGCTGATAGCGGTGCGTGAACTCATGCGTCAAGACCGACGTCAAATCCCACACAAAGCTCCGCCAATCGTCCGCGTAGTCGTTTTCCACGTCCTCCAAGAGCCGCTCCGCGTCCACCCCAACAACAACAAGTCCGTCCTGCTGCGTGCCGCCAAACGCAATAAACGGCGTGCTCCACTGCAGACCGTTACCGTAAGCGTCCGTCATCGAGCTGTCGTTGCCGTCAACAAGCATAACTCCGTACTTATCCAAGTAGGAGTTCATTGATTGAAGAAGCTCGGTTGTGCTCTTGCAGCCGTAAAAGGCAGCGGGATCGTCCGTCACCGTGTACCTTACCACCTCCTTGGCATCTGACGCGCCGTAGTTACCGTAACTGTCGTTTACGTGCCGCATAGAGTTAGATTGTTTTTACATCAACCACACTTATATCGTACATCGCGTCCTCGAAGGCGTTGTCTATTGCCTTGTGCTCGCTTCGCACCTCTTCGTCGTACGTCTGCTCCGTGTGTCCGTTAGAAGAATCAAAGCCTACAACAACGCTAAACCCTCCGTCGTTTGCCATAATAACGTCCTTGATATAAAGCAGATCAGCGGCTTCGTCAACCGCAAGATCCTCCGCCTCCTCCACCGAGTCCGCCTCAACAAAGCAGGTCTCCTCACACCCGCAAAAATCAACCCTTACCTCGTACTCCATAACCTTATCGTTTAAAATTCCTTGCAATAGTAATAAATAATTTGTTATAACTAAATTATTACTTAACAATCTCCACAAACCTCTGCTCTTTAACTGACGCATACGGGTTCGCGTCCACCACGTCGATCTTTACCATTCTGTGTTTCCGTTGAAACCAACGTACAAAAAAAATCTTCGACGGCGGCTTTATCGTCTGCTTCTCGCTGCTTACAACAACGCTGAGCTCGTTCTTAAACTCCGTGTCCACTCCAACGCGGTTCGGGTAACCAAGCCTAACCCTGACCACCCTCCACGCGTCCGCAAGCGTCGTGTCCACGTCCACCCCGTCAATAAAGATCGTGTCCGTAGTAAAAATAGAGTCGTGACGCACGGTCACAGACTCTATATACTCAAGCCGCTCAAGGTTCTTTGTCTTTATGTCGAGCTCCTTTCTTACCTCGTCCAACTTCCGCACCACGCTGTCCTGCGAGTACTCAAGCTGCTCCTTGGTCAACTTTAACTCGTAGTTCCTCGCGTTTGCGGAATCCAACCTTCTCGCAAGCAGCTCATCGTAAGCCTTGTAGTTGTTCATCGCGTTGGCGTACTCCCCCCTTAACGCCTCCATACGCGCCCCAAGCGCGGCTAAAAGCATCAAAAGCACAAACACCACCTCAATCAAAACCAACTCAAATCTTGCCTTCATAAAGCCCTTAGTCCTCCATCATTTCGGGAGTAACATCCGTAATAAAGAAGTTCTCCCTAAACGCAAGCAAAGTGCCGTCCGAGTTGTACGCAAAGTCAGCCATCCAATCGTATTCAAAGTCCTCGTAGCTGCGATAATTCGCGCTCCACTCGTTCACCTTGTAGTCCTCTCTGCACCACGCCTCAACCTCGTCCTCACTAAAAACAGTGCCGTCACCGTTTTGATAGGCGTACTCAAAAATAACGTCAATAGCCTCATCGACGTCATTGGCATAAGCATAATACTCCTTTGTGGTATACCCCTGCCCACCCCAAATGGTGGCATAGTAGAGATCGCCCGACGCATTTGGATTGATAATGTTTAAATCCCTATTCGTTCTCATTTTTTTTGTATTAAAGTTTTTCAAACCGTTACTGAGCCACCTCATCCGTTCCGTAGCTTGAGCCAAACTCCCCCTCAACCATTCCAAAGAACTGCTCTGTAAATGCGGTTATACGCTCATCAGGCTCCTCGTCGTTTACGCAAGTAAGAGTGTTGAACAACTTTATAAACTCACCCATCTCCTCGTTGCTTGCGTCACCGCCAATAGCTGCATGGTTATCCCATAATCTAAGCTGAAGCTTGTCGGGCGTATACTCTATCCGCACATCTACAATTGGAACTCCTCTTACATCTACTCTTTTGTAACCCCATATATATAGGGTTCTCTTCGCCCGATCCACACCCAAATCAACAGCCTTTCTACACTCTTCAATAGCATCGTTCACCCAATCGTTGTACCCCTGCTTTACAAGATGCTCTACGGTGTCAAAGAAGTCCACCGCATCCACAACAGCCTGTGCGTTAGGATCAGCGGTCAGGTTGTATATCCACGGGTTGTTGGCAACAAAATCCGAGTTTCTCGCAGCAGCCGCGTTGTTTATAGCCTCCTTGTTGCGCACAGCCATGTCGCGCACCGCCATGTCGTTAACCCTTGCGCTGTCGCCTATGCCTTGTTTTTTAATCCAGTAAGGCTTGTGACCGCTTTCAAAACCAATAGGGTATCCAAGATGCTCATTCATCATGTTTATATCGGCAGTTCTTCTGTTTAAGTCCGACTCAAACGGCTGAATGTTTTTAGCATAAACTTCCTTAAAATCAGGATCACGCCACCTTGCGTAACGCAAAGTATCGTAATAGTTAATGCCTCCACCATCCTCGTCACTTTCGTAAATAACAGAATTCGGCTTTTCTTTTGCAAATACGTCCACAAAGTCTCTTTGCATTTTATTTAACTCGCCACTAAGCTTCTCTTGTTCGTTGGCGTAGTTCCATAAATAACCCACCTTTTGATCATCGGGAGTATCAATAAAGCCACGCCAACCGTTGTCCTTTATCTTACTTTTTTTGCGCACCACCCCACGACGTGCGTCTATAATCTTGAAAGATTGTTTTAAATTCATATCGTTTTTACTTTAAAGTTAAACATCAATCTAATATATAAAACAAAAAACGGACAGATCGCAAAGTCTTCACAAATCCGCCCGCCCACGTAAACAAAAAAGATTCATTACCGAATACAAACATAAACAACTTTTTCTATATTGCGACATAATTTTTACAACTATGCAAACAAAAGAAGCGGCGCTTGACTTTATTAACAACTCCGAGGAATTCGTTCTTCTTACCGACAAGTGCATCCTTGCGGACGCAACCCCCGTAACCATTGTCGAGATGCTCCTCACCGCGTGCAAAAACCCAACGCTTAAAGCCGCGCTCGTCGTCGCCGCACGCAAGGTAATGTTCGAAGACGCTCAAGCTATGCTAAACTAAAACGTCAGAAACCAACGCAGCCCCCCATCATCCGCTGCTTTAGCTCATCGTACGACACGCACAACGTGTCCGACGTGCCGTCAACATACTCAAGCACCGTCTTACTCAACGATCTCGCAAATACAAAACCACCCTCCTTTGAGTAGTCCGTTTCCGTGTACGGCTGCACGCTCTTGACCTTGTCAAAGTTTATCAGCCTCTCCCCCTTAACCTCATCGTTAATAACCAAAAACATATCTATATTTTTACTTTGTTAGACTCGTCTATATCGTCAACGTCCACCTCAACAAGATGCCCCCAATCTCGCCCCACCGAAAGACTACCCTTTATCGGCAGCACAAACAGCGGATGCTCAAAGTACATCGTGTCGTATATCTTTCTGCACGCGGTCTTTAAGTACCCCTTCTTGACGTAAAAGTTGCACTCGTCGTGAATCGTACACGCAAACCTTACGTTCTCTGCCCACTCCGCGTCCTCGTCAAACAGCTTCTTGAACTTGCACAACACTATCCTCAATATATCCGCCCCCGTGTTCTTGTTTACAAACCCTTGGTTGACGTACGTTTGAAACCCGTCCACAGCGGTACACGTTCCAACCTCAACCCTCTTAGGCTCTTTGAAACACCAAGTAACCCTTTTTACGCGGCTTTTCCGCGCTCTTCTAAACGTCACCCTATACTTATCCAACCACTCACTATAAACAACGTTGTAGCCAAACACAGACGCTACAGAGCGCATACTTATCGCGGCGTTGTAGTCAGCGTCAAACCACCGTCCGAACAACGCAAGCTTGAACAACGCGCTGTTTATGTTCTTGTCGCCCCTCTTAATCACGTCGTCACGCATACACGTCATCACAAACAGCGTGGCGCACTCCGCAAGCGACCGTCTAACCACACTCCAGTTAAACTTTAGCGACTTCCGCCTAAGCGGTGCTAACCACACCCGCCTGCCGCCAAACCCGTCACGCACTGATGCCACCTTTGGCTGCTTTTTGCTTCCGTATACAAGTCCGTGGTTGTTGTCGCATATTATGTAGTCTCCGCTCCTAAAAAGCACAAACAAAGGCTCAGCGTCCCCCCTATGCGTAGGAATGACCACCTTGCCGTCCGCCCCCGTCTGCTTGCGCCCAACCGCCTTCTCCATCCTAACCGCAGCGTCCCTTGTCTCAAGATGCCCTCTTAAAGGAGTACACCCCTGTATGGGCGAGTTGCACGCAAAACGATCCGCCGCCTCACGCACAAATCTGTCGCTTGACTGATAGTCCGCGTACAGCATCCTCGGTCGTCCGAACAAGGTGCAGACGTACCCTTTCTGCCGCGCACGCTGCACCATCTTATCACGCCACTCCGCAAGCTTGCCCATAATCGAGAAGTACCTCTTAAGCAACGCCCTGCTCTCGTCAAGACTCACACCGAGCTGCTTAGCCACCGAGTACTCACCCGCCCCGTACAACACGGAGAAGTTCAGCTGCTTGGTTTTCGTTCTGCTCTCAGCGTCCTTAACCCCGAACACCTTCTCCGCTACGTAGGAGTGAATATCCTGCCCCCCTTGTATAGGCTCAATCAGGTTCTCCTCGTGGCTAAAGTTCGCCACCAAGCACATCTCCTCACCGCTGTAGTCGCAAGACACCCACACGTACTCGTCACTCGGACACACAAACGCGTCCCTTAAGCCCCCCTTGCACTTAACCTCTCGCACAGCGTCCTCGCTGTTGTCGTCCACGGTGAACCCTATGCCGTCCTCCGTCTTGTGCAGGTAACGGGTAACCTCCTCTTTAGGTACGTTGTGTATATTGAAGTCGGTGAAGTACGAGTTGCCAAGCAGGTGTCCGCTTGTGAGCCGTCCCGTTTTTGCGGTTACCGTAGAGTAGTGAATCCGCATCGAGTCACCGTCCACACCGTCCATCTTCTCAAGCACGCCCTTATACGAGGTCAGCTCTCCGTACCGCTCAAAAAGCCGAGCGATAGGATGGTTGCACTTGGCAAGCATACTGCTCGTCAGCACCGTAGCCTTCGGATCAATATTGATAAAGCCCCGCAGCACCTCAATACGCGCCGCGTAGTCGTCCCAATTGATATCGTACCCAAGAACGCTACGCGCTTGGAACTTAACGCTTTCTATCTCCTCGTTTGCGGCTTGGAGCTTTTCTTTAATAACCCTCCTATCAAAACAAACCTGCGTCGTCTTGCTGAACCACCGCACAACCTCGTTCGACTTGTTGTCAAGCTGATAGATCTCCCCTATCATCGGAAAGTGCGCCCACACGTACCGCGCAAGCAAAAAGCTAAGCACTCCCTTCTGCGCCGCAAAGATAAACGCGACCTCAGGATTCCTCGCGGAGAACTCCACCTCCGTAACGTCTATGTCGTACACCTCAAAATCGGGGAAGTACAACCTCGCGAACTCGTTCCGCGAGGGACACGACTTGTTACTGCACAGGTACAGCATAATCTGCACGTCGTGCGTGTCGTACAAGCCAACCACAACCCCCTCCTTCTCAAGGAACGAAAACGCGAAGTCCCGCTTGTAGAAAAGCACCTTTTTCGTCTTTATCAGCCACCCCACCAAGGCAAGCACCGACTCAACCGACAGGTTGACGCCGACGCTGTGTCTTATCGGCATGTACACCGACACCACCCCTGTTGGGGTTTCGTACGCTACGTTTACTCCGACCACGCTGTCCTTGGCGTAGTCAAGCCCCGTTGTCTCAAGGTTAACGGCTACGCTCTTGACCTCGTCAAGCCTGCTCCGCAGCCTCTCCAACTCCGACTCCGTCTCCAACAGAATCAGACTGTGCTTGTTGTTGTAGTTTGTTGTTTTCATTTTCAGGTAACCTATCCGTGTTTACTATTTTGTACTCGCCCGTTTTGTTGTCCTTAACAAACAAAAAGGTCTTGCCTCTAACGAGCACCTTGCAGCTTAGCTCCTCGCCGTCTTTAAACCTCAAGTCCATTAGCCTTTAGAATTTTTGTTAGTATATCGCCTATGCGCTCCGTCGGCTCATAGCTCACAAATGTAATCCTTTCTTTTAAAGGTGCGCTCTCAACCGTACCGTAGCCCACCTCATCAACCTGCACCGTCTGCTTCAGCATCGCAAGCCTGCTCGGGTTGAACGCCTTCAAAAAGTCGTACACCGTGTAGAACTTGTTGCACGAGTAGCACTTGATTCCGTTGTAGTACCTCTTCGCGGCGGGCGTGTTTACGTTGGCGTGAAAGGGACAGAAGAACTTGCCGCTCGGCATAGCCTTCCCAAACACAAGACTGTACTCGTCCCCTATGTCCAAGGTGTCGTTTATGTGCTTAATCCACGCGCTCATACTCCTAAAAGTCTGACTCTTTGCACCCGTAGTACGCGCACTCGTCGTAGATGCCGTACTCGTACTCAAAGTCGGCAAATATGTGGCTTAGCTCCGTAACCTTCCCAGTCTTGGGATTGCGCATCCTTATTATCGCAAGGATGTCAAACAAAGCCCTGTCCACCCCAAAGTCGTACCGCATCTCAATGCTTACGGGTTGAAACCACACACTGACGTTGTCACCGCAGCACTTGTCAATAACGTGATCGCACTGCTTTTCAATGTCCTTGTCGGTGTACTCGTTGTTAACGTACTCATCAAGCCGCTCCCCTACCCTGTTGAGCAGCTTGCCCGTGTAAAAGTCAACGTACTTCTCTACCCCGTTAACCTTTACCATCGTTAAGTTTTTCGCATCCATAATCTTTTCTCTTTACGTGTCCTCCACCCAATATTGAGTATCGAGTGCAAATATAATAAAGGTAATATTATAACAAACAAAAAAGAGCTTATTTTTTTAATAAGCTCTTTTCTTTAACACCTTACGATGGTCTTCCTACACCTCAAAGTACCGCCGCACGTTGTAGACCTTGTCCTTGTCGAGCAGCTTAGCCTTCGCAAGCTCGTAGCAGACAACCGCCTCCTTGCTTGGCTCAATATACGTGCGTAGCACGCCCCACTCGTCAGAGTGTACCATCTGCGCGGTGACGTACATCGCCCACCAATTGTACTCGCCCTCCATCTCGCACTTGCCGTTCAAACTCTTAACAGCGTCTTTGAACTCGTCAGCCGACCACTTAGCACCCTTAGTGCCGTCGTAGTTGATCATCGCGTCCACAATCTGCTTCGCCTCCCCCTCGGTAAGGTAGTTTTTGAACTTCATCATCCCCTCCGAGAGCTCAATAATCTCGTTGGCACGCTCGTTGCCAACGTCGTCGATAAACATGTCCAACACCATGCAGCCGTACTTCGGCTCTACACGGTTGATTATGTCCATCAGCCTTTTGCTACTATCACTCATCTCTACTTACATTTTTTACAGTTTAACTTAATTTTTGGCAGCGGCTTGTACACCCCCGTTGGACGCACCGTCACGCTCCTCGGCTTTACCCCTGCCCTTTTGTCAGTCTCTCCCATAGCTCGTTGTACCTTTGGTTCAACCACACCAACCCAAGCTCAGCCCACAGCGAGCAGTAGCAGGCTGCAGCCGCCACGCACACCGCCTCCACGCACCCGAACCGCAGTGCGTGGCACGCAATAAGGGTGAGCCAAAAGGTGGCGCACTTCGTACACGAAAGCACCCTGCACGCCACCTTCCCAACCGCCACCCCAAGTCCGAGGTGACTCATTAGTGCGCCTACCACCGCACACGCTACCGCTACCGCTATAAGCCTCATTAAGCTGTCTCTACGGTTAACACAAGCGGGGTTTCGCTTACAAACACGTTGCCGCATCTGTCGCACCCCTTGGTTGCCACATCGTTAACGCTCGCCCCCTGCGTCACGGTTACGCTCGATGGAGCGGTCTCCGAGTAAAAGGGCAGCGAGAACGTCTGACTCACAAGCTGACTCTTCGTGCAGCACGCCGAGCAGCCGCACGGTACGTAGCATATTGTGCCGTGCACCGCTATCGTCGCCATATACTGCCCCGTCCCAACGCTCGCGTACCCCATCAAAACAAAGGTGGGCGAGAAGTCAGGCGTAGCACCGCTGCACGAGTTCTTGCACAAGGACTCGGTGATGTTCACCTGATAAAAGTACGGCGAGGCTACCGAACCCGCCGCTAATGTTGCACTAATTGTTGCCATAACTCATTTCTCTTTTAGTCTGTTGATAAACTTGGAACACTCTTAGCCTTCTCCACGTCCACGCACTTGGTTGAAAACAGCGTCAGTATGTCGTCAATGCGGTCGGCTAAAACCTCCACGTTCTTAGCTAACGCCACCACGTTGTCGTTCACCGCAAGCTGTCCGTACAGTATCTGCTCAAAGATGTTCCTTGGTACTCTCTCTTCCATAGCCTTACTTTAAAAAGTTGCTGACTAAAACGTTGTCCTTAAACCTATGAATCGCCTCCCGCAGCTTGTTGGCGGTAATCAGCACGCCCTCCTCGTACTTCTTGTTCACAAACTCGTACAGCTCCTTTTGCAGCCGCTCCGCCTCGCTGTTGTCCTCCGCGTAGACGTAAAAAGTAATCATTGCTGGTTTCATACTTCACTAAATTTTTGGTATCGGCGGCACGTCGGCTACCCCGA
>JAEEHO010000022.1 GCA_016280845.1 Paludibacteraceae bacterium
GAAAGAATTGGATGTCAGACAATTTTGAACCACAAAGATTATGTTATTGATTATGTCAATGCAAAAAATATCGCAAAAGAAAAAATAGTCAGTGAAATCGCAAAGAAAATAACTGATATTATAAAAGTGTCCGAAACGGAAACCCCATCGGGTGTGAAGTTAAGTGCGGATGTTCTGTTTGTAAACTTTAAAGATTTGGTTAAGAGTTAAGAGAAATAATATGAGATACATACACGACATAGCGCACTGCAAGGCTGAGAGCTGCAAGCGCAGGAAGGAATGCTATCGGTGGAACGCGTACCAAGAAGCGATAGAGAATATCAAGCAAGATAACTCTGAGATATTCACGGTGTCTGTGTTGTTGGTAGAGAATCCAAGCGAGTGTAAGAATTTTATGGTGGACGACACTTGCGGTGAAAGCAGTATTTAATAACACTTAAACAAAAACAAGTATGAATATTATTATAACAATGATTATTTGCAACGTCGTATTGGTGGCGGGAGTGTATATTTTGATCAGAAACAATCGTGTCGAAATGTTTAGAATAATATTAAACCATCTCACAAGCGACCTGATATTAAACTATCTAAACGGCGAAAAGGAGAAAGGCTTTCAGGAGCATCAAGATGAGTATAATTATTTAGTACAAAGACGGGAGCATATAATAAACAAGTACACTTACGATAGGATGCTTTTCTCCGTCAAACCACTGCAAATCAGCAGATGGTTTTCCAAAGAGGATGTTGAGTATATGCAACAATTCAAGCAGTATTTGCCAACGCTCGAAGAGTTGCATCAATCGGTTGATAACGCCCTTAAAAACGACTAAGTATGATAGAGCGAGTTAAGATAACGAACAACGAGGATGCTCCGCTGCACTACCTTAAGGATCTACCCATGTTCAAAAACGGGACAGAGTACAAGTTTGCGGACGGGGTTAACATCCTTGTGGGTGAGAACGGTTGCGGTAAGTCAACGCTGCTTGGGCTGATAAAAAAGTACCTCATGGTGGAGTACGAGTGGTGTGACAAGGGTGCGTTCAACTCCAATATAAGGGGAGTGTACAAAAAGATTTCTTTTTTTGATAAAGAAAGGGAGTTTTTCAACGGGGTGGAGGTGTTCGCGGACTACGACAACAATACGTTCAACCTTGTGCCGTTTGAGCAGCGACACAGCGGCAGCGGGTTTATTGACGCAGAACATCCTATTGACTTAGGACGCAACTTGGCGTTGCAGTTTGAGTTTAACGAGATGTCGAAAGGGCAGCAGATGAACCTTGCTATCTGCTCACTGTTTGAAAAAATGTTCTCCAAGGACGCGATCTTGAAGTTTGACTACGAGGGGACGTACTCAGAGTACCCTGAGTACTTGAAGTATATAAGCAAGCATAGGGTTGACTCCAAGCGCACGTGGACGGTGCTGATGGACGAGCCTGACTGCTCCGTTGATGTTGAAAAGCTTAAGGAGCTGTACGGGGTGTTGTCCTATAATAAGCCGCACGTGCAGCTTATTGCGGCGGTACACAACCCGTTCCTTATTCTCAAGCTGTCTAAAGTCAAGGGGGTGAATATTATCGAGATGTCAAAGGGGTACATTAACAAGATTAAAAAACAGATAAACGAATTTAACAAGTTATGAAAAAGGAAATAATAAGAGTTGACTGGATTGACTCGTGTGCGTCAAACACAAAGTGGACATTGGACGAGTTTGACGGAGCTAAGAATTTGGATGTTGAGCCTGTAAAAATAACCACAACGGGGGTGCAGGTGTTTGACGGCGACACTTACCTTGTGGTGGCGCAAAACTACGGAGTTAACCCGCAGCAGTTCTGCTCGCTTATGAGCATCCCCAAAGGCTGCATAACGAGCACGCGGGTGCTTGACGTGATTGTTGAGTTTGAGAGCGAGGAGTAAGGAAGTAAAATAATTCAAAACATTGTTAAATTGGAGGAGGTTTAAAAAATGGACAACAACAACAAATTAGAGAAAGCGTTAGAGGCGGTTGCGCGTCTGCGTGCCATGCGAGGGGACGAGTGGATAAGGGAAACAAACAAATGGAGTGATTACGCAGTATACGAGGACGTGCTGCGCGAAAACAACCACAAGGAGGATGCGGACTATATGCACCACTTTTGTATGCTTGGGTTTAGAAGAGAAGAGTGGTATGCCGATTGCATGTAAGAGGTTTTTTTGTTTTATTTGTGTTTTTGTTTTATATATTAGAATGATGTTATAAAATGCATTTAAAACATGGATTTCGGTAATCTTATAAAAGTTAGAAACGGTGAGAGACTGAGTCCTATTGCGGACGCACGCGGGTTGCGTGTAAAGCGGGAGTCAGGCACGGTGTTAGATGATGCTATTAATAGCAGAACGCATCGTTATGTTGGTGATCGCGAGCGGATCAGTGACCGCAGACTTAAGCCAACTCAAATTTCAAATATATCGCGCAGTACCTCAAAAACGCGCTACGTGGTTTTGGATAGCAGGGCTATTGACGAGATAGCCGACATGAGCAACGCGCAGCGGCGCAGCTTTTTAAGCAAGCTGTCGGACGGTGAGCGGCGCAAGGTTCTGCGCGAGCTGCGGACACGCAGGGTACAGGACGGTCTTAACGACGGCATGGTGCGCAGACGGGATCTAAACCGTACGCTTGAGCCACAGGATCTCTACGTTATTAACGACTTATTGACAAAGTTTGCTTATTCCCGTAAGGATGACGAGTTGCGGATGCTTGAGTCGTACAAGGACATTCTTGACGAGAACGACGGTCAGGAGCTTGCGGTGCTGACGCTTATAAACAAGGTGATCGACGGTGATTTGGATCTTGAGGCGGACAGCGACATTATAAACGACGTCTTTAACTTCCTTGAAGATAACGACTTCGAAACGGAGTCGCTTGAGGCATCGCTGAACGCGGGCTTTGGTGACACGGTAGCCGAGAGCTCGGATATCGTTGGCGAGGAGGATGAGGA
>JAEEHO010000243.1 GCA_016280845.1 Paludibacteraceae bacterium
TCGCCGATTACTTTGATGACCTCAGCCATCAATTTGGTATCGCCAACGGAGATATAGCAAATCTCGTTCTGAGCAACCGGGCCATCCACAGCCACAGTCACCAGGTTAGCGATAATACCTTTTACTTTTCCTGTTGTCATATTGTTATTTTATATTGTTACACAATTAATAAGGAGTTTTCGCGGTCTTATTAAGTGTAAGATGATAGGTGTCTGCTTTTTCATCAAGACCATCATACTTAAACTCCCATTCCATACTATAGTCGCTCAACTTAGATATGCGTATATTAGAGCCCTTATTATTGCTCAACGACTGATCCGGATTATATCCTTCGGTATCAAAGATTCCGTCAATTACCAACGTGTAACCATTGTCCGATGCCGTCAAAGTATAATCACGCCAACGATAGTCATTAAGCGCTGAATGTGGATAGTATTCAACCATTTCCTTGCCAAAAAATTCTCCAAAATACCATTCATTTGGAAGAGGAAGCTGGCTTGATTTTTCCAACTTTTCAACTTCTACTCCGGTTTCCGTGTAGTAAGTACGAGTGCCACTCTGTACACACCACACACCTTTGATTTTCTCATTTCCTTCAGAAGCACTCGGGGCATTGTTATCACAACTTATGCACAACAACATTGCGCACACAACAGACATCAGTCTTAGGAATTTCGTTGTATTTGTCATAGTTTTACGCATTTCTTTAATTGAACTACGCGTCAAGTTTAACACCTTTTTTCATATCTGCCACCAACTCGCGGAAGACACGTTCACCTTCTTCTATGGTCAGCAGACTCCAACGGTGCAGCATTTCTGCTTGGAGATAGTAAGCCAATACTTGTTCGATGGAGAAGAAGTCGAACTGGGTACGCTCTTGCAGCCACTCGAAACGCAAAGCGTCCATTGCTTTCTCGCGAGCCATCAGGTCGTCAATCTGCGACAGCGCTAAGATTCCCTGGAAATCGCCTGCCACTTCATTCAGACCGAAGTCTTTCTGTGTAGTGTGCGTGCGCAGCGTCTCAGCCACTTCGTTCTCGCCTACCACTTTCTTCTTCACATCGAAGCCATGCTTGCGGCATATAGCAGCCACAAGCACGTTATTCATATCCAGATTGAACGCAAACCAGTCGCGAACGAACTTATTTCTGCTTTTTAGACCTCGTTCGTACAGCGCAAGCGCTTGCTCATCATCCTCACAACGTTCTTGCACGAGAGCCAGCAACTGCTTGTCACGGTCGGTCAACTGCTCGTCCAACAGAACGAGTAGTTTCTCCAGCGACACGGGTGCGTCTGCACCTGCCTTCAGTTCCGGCAAACCCGCTAATAGATATTCGTAAGTCATAATGTTAATTTTGGGGCTTTCAGCATTCAGCTCTCAGAATTCAGCTTTTTCTGACGGCTGATGGCTGACAGCTGACAGCTATTAGAACAGCATTTCCACGAGTTGCGGACGCAACATTTCCTTGAAGTAAGCTACGAACTCTGCCTCACCGAACGCCAGTTTGTAACCGCCCTTAGCAGGCTGGATAGTGAAATCAGTTTTGATACCTTTCACTTCCTTGATGCTAACGCCCTTGTCCAACAAGTTCTTTGCATTTGCTGCAAAGTATTTCTTCAGCGCTTCGCCATCCTTTGCCTCGATGCATACCTCGCCGTTCTTAGCCATTTGCTCTGCCAGTTTGGCAATCAGTTCTTGCATGAACTTAGCATCAGCGGTAGCAGCCTTAACGCTATCCGTTGCAATAGTATCTGCCAAGAGGTTGGTCACTTCGGTCTTAACAGCGTTAACGCTCTGCTCTGCGTACAACTTCAGTTCGGCACGCGTTTTCTTGTCGAGGTCAGCAGCCTTGGTTTGAGCTTCTGCCTCGATAGCAGCAGCTTTTTTCTCAGCTTGCGCAATGATGTCAGCCGCTTTAGCGTTTGCATTTTCTACGATTTGCTTTGCTTCAGCGTTACCTTTTTCTACACCCTCAGCGTAGATTTTGTCGGTCAATTCAGAAAGATTCATTGTATATAAATGTTTTTAGATTTTTAGCACGTTAATACCTTGTCACACATACCTTAAGCACGCATTTAGATCTAATGCGCGCAAAATTCGGTGCAAAAGTACAAAAAAAAATGCATATATGCAAATATTGAGCAACTTTTTTTGTCAGAAATAGCACAATGCGTTTTAAAATAAAAGGGCACTTCTAAATCAGTTCGTTTTAGAAGTGCCCATAGGTGTCAGTTGTTTCTGTTCTTCAGAAGTACTAAGTTTGCGTTGGTGCTGCCACGGCCGTACTCGTAAACCAGGATGTACTGCTCGCAACAAGCAATACCGAAACGACGATCTGGAATAGTCGGATTTTGGATGTGCGTACCCCAATAGAACGCAATGTCATCCAGCAATTTAATCGTGTTACCGTTAATACAGAACTCCTCGTTGATGTAGGAGCCTTGCAGCATGGAAAGGTTGTCAATCTTTGGTAAATCGGTAATGGACAACGCATTCACCTCATCAATCAGTTGTTGAGAGGAAATTTTCATTTCGGTTTTCATAATAGGTTTGTATTTAGTGTTGTTTTTGATTTTTTCGGTAAATTAGCAGCGAGTGAAACATATTATGACAATTTGCGCCCCAGCCAATGAGCCAAGGGCAAGTTGATAGCCAATACCAGTACTCCGCAAAGCGCCAAGAAGACTAGCAGACGCAAGCCTATCTCGTCATATGTATAGCGAAGACCGAAATATGCATAAGGAATAAACAAAACGGAAGTGATTAGACCCGGCACATAGGATCGTAAAAAGACACTTTGTCCGATGTGCATAAGGAAATGAAGACAGAAAGCAACAAAAAGCGCCATCCATATCTGCAAAGCTAACGGACCGCCGATAAACGCGTAAACCGTAACTGCAAGAAGCAAAACAAACTCCTCAAGAACCGCAATAGCAAAGCCACGTGTGGTCAATCCTGCCAAATGCTGAACAAGTAGTCTGAGACGCTTTAGCTTAATTCCCAACTGATTACGATGTGTTTGCACCCAACGATGCTGCACAATTATTTCTTCCCCGTCATGGATTAGAAAAATCAGCAGGAAGGATATGTACCAAAACAACATGTCCATAAAGAATGTGGTTATTTCGATAAATCGGTGCAAAGATACAACAATTTTTTGAAATATGCAAGACTTTGCGCAAAAAAATTTGTGTATGTGCAATATTTTTAGTACTTTTGCACCCGATTTTGTGATGTATTATAAGATTGGTGACATAGAATTAAACAACTCCACACATGAGGTGAAGCGAGGCGATCAAGCGGTTAATTTGACGCCGCTTGAGTTTGCCATATTGGAATATCTGATGCGCCATCCTAATCGCGTGTGTACGCGCACAAAACTAATAGATAGTGTGTGGGGACAACGTTTCCAGTATGATACAGGCACTATCGATGTACATTTGAATGCCTTGCGCCGCAAGTTGGGTCTGTCGCGTCAACGACCTATAGAGACCGTCCGCGGAACGGGCTTTGTCTTTCATTCGGAGAATACCGACAGACCTTACAGCCTCACTATCCGTCCCTTCATCATCGATTGGTTACAAAGCCATCGCGGCGAGTTTGAAGACAAAGGACTTGCGCCCAAACTGCAGTTAGATCCGTTTGTGAGCGAAATAACCATGTCACCGGAACAACTGCGTGCCATGTTAGACGGCATATTGGCTGCCTTACTTCCTACAGCCGGCAAAGGCTTCATTCGTATTGTCTCTAAGTTGAGTATCAGCCATTTCTCGTTGCTGATAGACATCAACGGAACTACTAACGAATTGCGCATTCCGATAACAAAATGACATTTCTAAATCAATCTTAAGTATTTCTTAAGACTTATTCCCCAAAATTGCACTACCTTTGCACAAATTTTTAGAGAATGCGATTAAAGGTAGTAAGTTTTTTATGTTTATTCGCCGTTTCGGCGAAAGGCGTTGAGATCGTGTCTTCCCAGGGATGGGCGGACACGATCGCTTTGCCTGACGTAGAGGTTTCTGTTTCGCGCGTAGAGCGCCCTGCCGTTAAGCAACAGATGCAGATCAGCGTTCTTGACCAATATATAATAGAACAAGTGCACGTGAGCGCGCCTAAGGACGTCAGCAGCTTGGTACCCAATGTCTATATGCCCGATTACGGCTCGGCCATGACCAGCAGCATCTACATCCGCGGCATGGGAAGTCGTATTAACGAACCCGTCATGGGCATGGTAGTGGATGGAGTCCCATTGCTCGACAAGAATATGTACGACCACGCCATGCAGGACGTCAAACGCATCGAATTGCTACGCGGACCGCAAGGTAGCATGTACGGACGCAATTCCGCTGCAGGCATCATGGAGATTCGTACTATCCAACCGCTCGACCTCACCACCTATTCGATTCGGGGATCTGTCAGCTACGGTTCTGCCAATTCTGTCAAGGCACAAGCATCCTATTACATGCCCGTCAACAGCAAAATCGGTTGGGGCATTGCCGCGCGTTACCAGCGCACCGACGGCTTCTATACCAACGAGTACGACCATTCGCGCGTCGATTACGGACAACAAGCAGGCGGAAGACTCGTTGTGGACAGCCGGCCAAACGATGACTGGCGACTAACGGGCACACTCTATGCCGATTGGGTCAAGCAGGGCGCCTTCCCCTATGCCTATGTTCCCACAGGACAAATCAACTACAACCAGCCCGGAGCCTATTCTCGCTTGGCATTGCTGCCTTCTCTGCGAGCCGAATACACCCGCGCAGGATACCATCTGCAACTCGTCGCAAGTTACCAGTACATGCACGACGACATGCTCATGGACAATGACTACACACCCGCAGATATATTCACACTCCAGCAGACTCAACGCCAGCACAATGCCACTATCGACGCTTTGCTCCGCGCTCCCAAACCATGCGACTGGTACGACTGGACTGTCGGCTTCAGTTCTTTTGCTAAAGCCAACAATATGAATGCACCCGTCACTTTTATGCGACAGGGTATAGACCAACTCATTCTCGGTAACGCCAACCGAGGCATACGAACAGCTTTCCCGGATGACTCTTTGTGTATAAGCAATGTCACCATGCCTATTCCGAGCAAATTTGACTTGCTCAACATTGGAGCGGCCGTTTACCACCAGAGCCATTTCCGTTTCGGACAATGGCACATCAATGCCGGAGTGCGCATCGACTACGAGCACACACGAATGGACTACCTCAGCACTGCCGATGTCAACTACCGCTTTACGATGATCATGACTGATTTTGAAACCGTTCATACAGAAATCAGCGGAACGCAAGCTGCCAACTATATCCAGGTTCTGCCACGCCTGGCCATCTCCTATGACGCGCCATGGGCTACCATCTACGGATATGCCGCCAAGGGCTACAAAGCCGGAGGATACAACCCGCAGATATTCAGCACTATCACCCAAAACCAGGTGATGACCGATTTGGCAGCCGATATGGGTATGCATCTCGAGATTGCCGACCCGATGTTCTCCGACGTTGCTATTACCGCTTATCGTCCCGAACGCGATTGGACTTTCGAACTCGGCGCGCACTTCACCCCGACCGAAGGACTCAAAATCGATATTGACGGCTTTCATATACAATGTTATGACCAGCAAGTGACCATCTTCCCGAACGGAAAGACCACAGGACGTATGATGGCCAACGCCGCTCACTCACGTATCTGGGGAGCAGAAACAGCCCTGCACTACCGCTGGCAACGCGGCAATTGGCAGGGACTCGTTGACGCCTCGTACGGCTTCACTGACGCACGGTTCATCGACTTCAACGATGGTATGGGAGACTATTCCGGCAACGTTATTCCTTATGCGCCGCAACACACGCTCCACGGACTTGTCTCTGCAGAGTTCCTCGTCGGACGCAAATGGCTCAAGAGCATCGGACTGTCTGTCAAGGGGGACGGCATCGGACGCATCTATTGGAACGAACAGAATGACTGCTACCAGCCCTTCTACGGACTGCTCGGCGCCACACTGAACATAGAATGGAAATACGTCAAACTGCA
>JAEEHO010000023.1 GCA_016280845.1 Paludibacteraceae bacterium
GTGTTATGCAGAGAAGTAACTGAGTGTCTTAGTGTCTTGACAGCATATTAAAATATTGGTATAATGCAGATATACCACAAGAAGTATAGCAGTTACCGTTTCGGTAGCTGCTCTTTTCTTTGGGAAAAATAAAATTTGGAGGAATAAAAATGTTTAATGATTATGTAGGCAGATACTGTGTGGTCCGTACGGAGCACGCAGGAGTATTCACAGGAGTTCTTGACGCTACTGACGGCAACGTCGCCAAAATCAAGAACGTGCGCCGTATCTGGTACTGGGACGGCGCGGCAACCCTCTCCCAGCTGGCAATTGAGGGCGTCAAGAAGCCCGAAAATTGCATGTTTAGCATGATCGTTCCGGAGATGGTGGTTTTGGGAGTGGTCGAGATCACTCCCTGCACCGACGAGGCCCGCTCGATAATCGAGGGGGTGCCCGTATGGAAGATTTGATTACTTCCTTCACGGCTGACTTATTGCACCCGGAATACGACGGCACTGAGGATGGCTACGGCTTCAACCGCATCGACGGTATCGGCTCCAGTCAAGGAAGAGGCTACGGTCGTGGTGACAGTTCCGGCTGTGGCCTCGGCTACGGCGACGGCTACGGCTTCGACGACGACGACGACAGCTCCGACTCCGGCTCCGGCTACGGTTACAGCCACGGTAACAGCTACGGCTGTGGCGACAGTTCTGGCTCTGGCGACGGCATGGGTAATTTACGGTACGTTAAAACGTACTGTGGCAAGCCTGTCTATTACATAGACAGGGTGCCTACGATGATTAACTCCGTGCGTCGCGGAGTAGCGTTCGGTGCAACGTTACAGAATGACTTGACTACCACTCCATGTGTGATAGTCAGAATTGGACATACCTATGCCCACGGTGTAACGCTCGAAGAAGCAAAGACCGCGCTTCAGGTCAAACTGCGTGAGGACATGGTTGAAAATGAGTACGTCGAATAGCAAATACAAAAACGGTTCTGAGTTTTACTCGGAGCCGTTTTTGCGTGTCAGGCATAACGCGGTAATACACGCACATCTTGACGATGAGCAGATATAATGGTATAATGTTCATACAAACAAGAAGTAGAGCAGTTACCCAAGCGGTAGCTGCTCTTTTCTTATAAAAAAAGAAAAGAGGAAAGAACAATTATGGAAACAGTGTACTATACTGTGCGCCCCAAGAAACTTCGGAAACCAAAAGAGACCGGAGATTTGCTATTTTTGGTATTTGTCGTCATCTGTGCGGCATTATCAGTGCTTGCCACTAATGTGATGGCTGGCCCGCTGCATATTACGCAGACGGCTGCCAAACCCAAGGCAGATAACAGAGTGTTCGCAGCCCCTACTATCGTTATAGAACGAAAGGTAATAGAGGCGAAAACAGAGACGAAAGCAGAGACAAGCGAAACTCTCACAGCCCCAGCGCCGCGATATGAAATCACGGAAGCAGAACGCACAATGCTGGCTCAGCTTGTGCATCAGGAAGCAGGAAATCAGTGCTTTGAAGGAAAACAGGGCGTGGCTGAAGTTGCGCTCAGACGTCGGGAACATCCGGGCTTTGCAAACTCGATAGAAGAAATCATATTTTCTCCCGGACAATTCGCCGTAGCAGGAACCATCGCAGAGGCAACGCCATCGGAAGAGGACTTCGCCGCAGTCGATAAGGCTGTGCTGGGAGACGAGCCAGTTATAGATGATGATGTGGTGTTTTTCAACACATCGCCGGAAAATAACAGAATTTATAAGAAAATACAAGACCACTATTTCTGCCGCGAATATCCGTGGTGGATAGGCAAGTGGTAAATCACAACAGCAAGAGTCGCTTTGCGGCTCTTGTTGTTTTTTATCGCCGCGCATAGAAGCTATTCTGGTATGGGCTGGCATCACAAACTCTGTTGGTGTCATTTTACCTTGACGCGCCTGCCACATTAAATTGGGGTTCTATGGCTTCCAAGTTTAGTGTGGTGCAGGGGAGGCTGGACAATCATGCAGATATACAGTCACGAAGAATCCAGTCTACGGATTTGAGACTTTTGAAGAAAAAAGCCACACTAAATTTCTAACAGCCGTACATAGTCTAACGGTTGACAAAAACTATACTTTGTGGTATAATATATTCAAAAAAGACGGCAGGGAGAGAAATAACATGCGAGCATGCGGACAAAATAAATATAAAATCACACTCATCGCTGTAGCTGTCATGTGTGCAGTTATGGTCGTTGCCGTGCTGCTATTGTACGGCTCAGCTCTTGCTGCCGACACCGAAATACTGAACGTAACAGTACCGACAAGCTTGACGGTCAAGGTAGACGGTAGAGGAGAAACAATAAGCGCAAGCGCTGAAATCATCAACAATTCAAGCCTTGCAGTAAAAATCACAAGTGTAAAGGTAGACCTTGAACCCACATGGCAAATAGTAGATAACGAAACGAACTTTACATATATGCCCGCAGGTTCGCACAAGGCCGCCATGTCAATCAGCGGATGCATCGTGCCGGCTACACCGGCAGGAGGCACGTCTCCGGAACTCATAAACTCGAATAGATGCATAGAAATCGAAGCCGGAGGGAGACACCCTCTCACTATCGATATGCGCATACCCATGCAGCTCAACAGAAGAAGCGAGTCCTTCGGAAGAATAGTGACGATAGTAAAAGCGTGCAAGCCCGGCAATGTCGGCAAACTTGATTGGCGAAGAGAAGTAGAGACAAACGGCGGGGCTGGATTTAACGGAGAAATAAAAGACCTGCGCATCTACAGCACAGAAGAGTACGAAAGTGCGGATTTTTCCGCCTATACATATGTCAACACGTGGGACGCCAGTGACGGAGCGTGGAACGGCAACGGCGACGAAAGCGTTACTGCTTATTCCTACAAAGACACCGACGGTAAATACATCTGTGTTCTTGTAACTGATACCGGACGAATACATCTGCCTGAAGACAGCAGCGATATGTTTAATGCATACGGTGGAGAGCAGTTGCCATTAGACCGTATGGATACATCAAAAGTAAGAAACATGGCTGGTATGATGGCGGGTTCTAATATTACAAGCCTTGATTTCGATACGGCTTTTTGGGACGTATCCAATGTTGTAAACTTTCACTGGATGTTTGCTTATACGCCGTTACAGTCTTTGGATTTGTCTTCATGGAATCCCGCGAGTGCTCAGGATATGAGCTCGATGTTCCAAAACATGCCAAATCTGACCACCATTACCATACCGTGGCGTCTGACGAACGTAACGGATATAAGCTGTATGTTTGCGAATTGTGTAAGCCTTGAACAAGTCGATATGAGCAATGCTAATTTCACAACTATAAATGATATGCAGGGCATGTTCGCCGATTGCTGCGAGCTCACGGATATTAACGCAGACTTTTCTACCACCCGAAATTGTCAGCATTTTGATAGAATGTTCACTGGCTGTATAAAGTATGCAGCAGTTCAGAGTCCCAATATAACTTCGGCGCTGAGCTTGGCTGATATGTACGCGGAATGTGAAGCACTCACCGTATTTGCTCTGATAGCGGATAACGGTACAACTGCAAATGCAATAGAAGATATGTCAGATATGTTTATGTTCTGTCCTGAACTTACTACGTTGGATATATCCGCATTGCAGGTGGACGCAGACACAGAAGTGGAATATGCATTCTACTATTGCGACAAGCTGCAAACCATATACGCTAACGACACGTGGACTGCAATAGCGAATGCTCCCGACGGGCCCAAGTGGCTGTTCTATGCCAGCACAAGCTTGCCGGGGTATACCGACGCAGAGGAATATACTGATTACCAGAGAGCGAAATACGTCGATGAAGGCGGATATTTCAGAAGAGCAGGCGAAACCGTCGGAGAAAACAATGGCGAACAGGGTACTGAGGAGCCTGACAGCAATTCAGGGGAGCCTGATAACAACACCGAGGAACCTGACAACAACTCCGAAGAGCCTGACAACAGTTCTGAAGAGCCTGACAACAGCTCAGGGGAACCTGACGGCAACTCTGAGGAACCTGACAACAGTTCTGAAGAGCCTGACAACAGCTCAGGGGAACCTGACAGCAACACTGAGGAGCCTGACAGCAATTCTGAAGAGCCTGACAACAACGATGCCGGCAGCGGCGGAAACGATAACGGAGCCGGGACTAATAGTGAAGCCTCACACGACTAAAGTCGCGTGCTTCCACGAAGGGAACACGTAGGCTTTATAGCGTCGTGACAACCGATTTACTGCTAAGGAAAGCACTGGCTACCGAAAGGCAGCCGGCCTTATCCCAAAGCTTTGCCCTTTAGGGGTATCCGGTCTGCTTATCCACAGATACGGCTAAAACTCAGGACGCACGGCTGAGAGCCGAGAGTTCCGCATTTAAGCTAATGAGTGTGGACAAGGTGCAGGTGCTTCTCTTAGCTGCCTGAGGGACTTTTGCCTCAAGCGCCAACCTCTCCCTCTCGGGCAAGGATTTAAGGAACTCTCGTATAAAGTAACGGGCCCCTATATTA
>JAEEHO010000024.1 GCA_016280845.1 Paludibacteraceae bacterium
CACTGCACAATTTGCACTTTCTGCACTTTGGATATAAACAGCTGATTTTAAGCAAACAAAAAGTATGTAACAGATAGGGAAAGTGCAAATAGTGCAAATAGTGCAATGCAAAAAATTGCAGCAAATTAAAGATGAACTTAGTCAACTTGGTCATTGCAAAAAAATCACTCAAGCCCAAAAGATATCAATTTTTATGAAAAATATCTCAATTGTTAAGAATGTATATATTTTTCCTTAAATTTCTTGTGTATATGAGAATTTTGTTGTAATTTTGCACTCGGAAAGGAAAGAAATGAATATTTTTATGTCCGAATTTACTCCCCCCATGTTGTAAAAGGCAGACTTTCTGCACTTTGCAGACTTGTCGCAAAACATGGGGGAGATATATACGCAACAGGCGGTACTTGGCTGTAATGCTGAGTGCCGCTTCTTTGTGCTTGTCGGTCGCCGAACTGCGGTTCGTCCAAAGAGATTCATTAGTCCAAATGCCCTAAAATGGGAAAGAGTTTTTGGATTATTTTTGACAATAGGTAGATGCGCACACGCGCAAACCGAAATATAACAAAAAACAACATTATTAATCAACTATTAGAAGGTATGAAACACAATTTACTTCTTCCTTTGCTGATGGCTTACTCGCTTGCAGCTTCTGCAATCATCACGCAGATGCCGGGTAATCTGTCTACATTTCCCGAAGTCTGGCATCGTCCGGATTCATTAATCGCAATGCCGCAAGAGGACAGTATTTCTTGGACGGATGAGTACACGGTCTTTACTGTCGCAAGAAGTCTAAATGACAGCACGGCCGAGAGTTTATGGAGTTTCGCCGAGGATGACACTATCTCAACGGCTGTCCTTACGAAAGGCGTTTACATGGCATCTGTAGGAAGTATGCTGTCACGCAATCCTCGTGATTTCTCTAAGTGGTGTGTCTATGCCTACCACAGCGGCATCCACGCCGACAGCATCAAGCAACGTTCGCTTCGATTAGGTGAACAACCGACATATAATTCGGACGGTTCGCAAACAGGAACTTTGTCTGCCGACATAGAGATGGAGGAAATTGCCTATTTCGGAGGCAATGTGTCTCGTCATGTATATGGTACGTTCCAAACATATCTGGCTCTCAAATATGGTATCACACTTGATTATGCTCCGTATATATCGCAATCGGGAGATACGCTATGGGATCCCAAAACCGATGAGGTGTTTTATAATCGCATAATCGGTATTGGCAACGATACGGTATACCATTGGAATGGATGCGTATCACAGAGCAAAGAAGATACATTGCTATATATACAGGTTGATTCGTTGCAACCAAACGAATATATTTTATTGGGAGATGATAACGGAAGCCCTGTTTGGTATCATACATTTGACAATGAACATGCCTTGCAGCGCACATGGCGTCTGCGTCAGTCTGTCGGTCATCCCCAAAGAATCACTCTCGCCTTGTGTTTATCTGCTTTTGAAACAATCGCCGATTCGATGCGATTGGTGATTGCAGACATCGACAACAATCTGAAGCAAACAGTCTGGCCGGATAGCATCGTCGGTGATAGCCTTTGCCTTTTCACCATTAATAGCACGGACACCGTAATGCACTTTCGCCTCTATGGAGTCAATCCACATGTTCCACTGAGTGCAAATCACGGTAAACATGGTTCGCAAACAAGCGACAATGATGCTAATTCCAATATACGCGTGGACATCAATAATAAAACCATTTCCATTGATGGTTATCCGGACGACCAGATGTTTGTCTTGTATTTGTATGACAACAGCGGCAAATATATCTCAAGTATCTCCAGCCGGAATCCGATAGATATTAACAAACTGCCCTACACAGTTTTCTATATTGAAATCACAGCTGATAACAAGATTGTAGGGGCAATCAATCTTCCAATGAACATTTTATAAAATATAGTTAAGCAAAATGAAAGTTTCTTATAAGGTATTAGTTCTGTTTTTAGGTTTGTGCCTTGTTCCGCTTTGCGCGGATACGATCAAGAGCATTGTATCCGGCGACGCAAACGACAACGCAGGCGACAAGCAAGTGAAGACCTATTCCGATAATTTCCCTTACCAAGCATCCACTCCGATTAACATCCACGCGGATGGTTTTTCGTTGGTGGCCGATAGCGGTAGTCTGCTGCACGACTTGGATATCTGTGTGGCTTTTATTCCTTACAAAGGCGGCACGCCTCTTCCGTCGGATATGGAGAATGTGACGGGTGCGTGCGAAGGTGTACGCCTTTTGCCTAACGGAGAACATTTCTCGGAGGACAATCCGGCGCGTATCACACTTAGTTACAATCCCGACCGTCTTCCTATGGGCTACGAACCCAATGAGATTTACACGTATTACTGCGATGACGATGCTCATTGGCATCGTTTGCATCGTGTGGCGGTGGATACGGCAGCGCATACCGTCACTTCGCTCACTACGCACTTTACGGATTTTGCCAATGCAGTCATCAAAGTGCCGGAGATGCCGGAGAGCAAGGCTTTTGTGCCGACTATGATGACCGATCTGCCGGACCCGGACCCGATGAAAGGTATTCCGATGATTGCTGCACCAACACCGAATAACAGAGGTACGGCCGAGTTGACTTATCCTATTGAGTTACCGAAAGGCCGAAACGGTCTGCAGCCGAATGTGGATTTGCATTACTCCAGCGCTAATGCCGGTAGTAACGGTATCTTGGGTCCGGGATGGAGTATCAATTTCCCGGCTATTACTATCGACACCCGTTGGGGTGTTCCTCGCTATGATTTGAAATATGAAACAGAACAGTACTTGGTGAATGGAGAACCGGTATTGTTTAGAGATGAAGAAGGAAAGGCTGAGGATCTTCCGTATAAAAACAAAGACTTTGTTAACCGCAAAAAAGGGGACGTGCGTTTTTACGCACGTGATACGAAAAATGCAGACCGCATTATACGCCATGGAACCAATCCGAGAAATTATTGGTGGGAAGTAACGGATAGAAATGGCGTGACGACTTATTATGGACGTAAATTCAACCCAGAAAAACCGAATAATGATTCTATTGACGAAAATAGTGTAGTTAAGACAGGCAATAAAAGTATTGCCTATTGGGCAGCAACGGTCACAATGGACGTACACGGAAACTATATCCTATATACTAACGAGAAAAGTGGTAATTGTATATATGTAAGCCAGATTGATTATACAGGTAATTACAAACAAAAAGTATCCCCGAAATACAGTATCCGTTTTGAACATAGCAAATATGATGATATATCGTCTTTTTGCCGATTAGGAGTATTACAATCAAAGGAGCAAAAAATTGATAAAATCATCGTACATTATGCCCGTCAAAATCAAAACCCTCTTCTTCTTACATCATATGCTTTGAAATATAGCAAACCGGAAGAGAAAACCTTGTTTAAATGTCGTTTGTGTTCCATCACACGAAATGGAGCGTTTGACTACACCACAACGTTCTCCTATGCAGATGCTCCCTCATTGGAGAATCTATTTTCTGCACCACAACCAATTGATATGGAAATAGATAATTATATGTCCGAAAGCAAAAGCAAAGGTTGGGGATTAGGTGGCACAGCAACAGTTGGAGTTGGTCCGGATGTCCTTACCACGTGGCTTTCCGGTGGCGCGAACTATGATTACAAGAAAACTAATGGTAACTGCGTTTCCATGCTAATGGATATAAACGGTGATGGACTGAAAGATATCGTATACGAAGAAGAAAAGAATGGTGGAGTCTATTACTGCAGACAAGATAAGGATACTTTCCTTTCTGCACAACGCATAGAGGGATTGTCTCGTTTGTCACACGAAATAACGGAAACTCATACATGGGGTGTGCAATTATCCTTTGGTGCAGATCTTAGTTATAGCAATCCTATTTCTACATCTGTGCAAGATGCCTATTTTGCGGATGTTAATGCCGACGGACTTCCGGATTTTATTGATGGTATAAAAATCAAAATATGCCATCTTAATGACGATGGGGATCCATATTATGAGGAAGCACGAGCAGGACAGTTGCATACTTCTACACACAATAATAGCAGTTGTGACAAGGAAACCATCGATAGCGGTAGTGGCAATGGTGGTAATGGCAGTGGTACTGGCAATAGCGGAAACCAAAGCGATTATTATAATTATTACGAGGAAAGTGAAGTTGATGAGCATATAGAGTGTGAGTTGCGAGAAATTCCTATGGAAATGGTCGCTTTGGACGATTTTAAAGGCATTGAGAAAATTAACTTGAGGATGCCTCCTCCCGATGCTCCTAAAGAAAGGTGGGATGAATGGCGAAGAAGAATGGGAATGCATAAATACCAAAGATACCGAATGGTAGGTGACTCTGTGTGTATTTATCAACTGGAATCTGTCTGCGATACAACCAGGATTTACCCTGACATAGAAAATGTCCGTGTATGGGTTGCTCCTTTCAGCGGTCTTGTAGACATTTGGGATACAATATGTTTAACACATGACGAATCAGAATCGCGTAAACAATCTCACACGGCAGATGGCGTATCATACACTATCCAGCATTGTATGTACGTTGACGAATGCCAAAACGGAAAGCGCCTCGGAGCATATAATTACAGTATACTCCACAAAGGAACAATAAGCGCAGATGATGATACGGCACACATATGGTCTCGTAGGCAGGTTAATGTCCGTAGAGGTGACATTATTATGTTTCGCTTGCGCTCGGGAGAGAACAATAAGTTTGATAAAACACGTTGGCATCATATTATTAAGAAGGGATCAAA
>JAEEHO010000244.1 GCA_016280845.1 Paludibacteraceae bacterium
CTCACTCCACCGGATGTACACGCCGTTATGCCACAATACGCCTACCCTACTTTTGCTTTTGACAAAGCAGAGGAGATAATAGAACAGGGACGGCTACTGATGCGCAAAGCGCTGGACAACTACGAGAAAAGCAACTGCATTTAATAATATATATAAGGTGTACATAAGGTATTAGGTACTATCGGCTACCCAAGTAGTCGTTTATTTGGATTTAACATTAATGAAGGACAGACGCGATTATATTATCCAGAAAGCAATGGAGATGTATGCTCTAGAGGGCTACCAGAACGTAAGCATAACCGACCTACAGAACCAGTTGGACATGGGACGCGGAACGCTCTATTACTATTTCAAATCCCAGGACGAACTGCTTCAAACTTGTATGGAACAGTATTTTCTGGAGCCTAAACAGCGCGCATTGAACAGCGTTAATGATGATTTGCTGATGGAAGATATGATCAATGCTATGATGCAATATCTACATAGTTTGGAAGATGCGTTGATGACTTTCACTAACAAAAACATCAATACCAGTAACGTCAATAATCTGATGTTTTCCGCCTATAGTCGTTTTCCTGCCCTACACCGCCGTGCTCAACGATTGGCCCTCAAGGAAGTTGAGTTATGGCGCAAAGCAATCTACAATAGCCAACGCGCAGGTATAGTGCGCCACGGCATAGATGTAGACCTGATAGCCTTGATGATGGCGCATGTCAAAGATAGCTATGACAGCGGACTCAGCCGCACACAAATGGACTTTACACTACTTCAAAAAAGTTACGATGCAATGTACAATTTGCTTAAAATTGAATAAAAGTTCAGTTTTCGAACGCCCGTTCAGAAAAAAAGCAGTACCTTTGCACTCGCAATTGAGATTAACATAATTGTATTATTAACAAATTTAAACTTTAATGGCAACAAAACACTATCTTACAGACTTGCAACAAGCGATGAAAGCCAACTGGAGCAATTTGGCGATGGCTGATTTCGACGGAGAAAGTAGATACACATATGCTGAGCTGGCATCTGCAATCGCAAAGTTGCATATTACATGGAAGGAGTTAGGAATTAAGGAGGGAGATAAAATTGCGCTATGCGGACGTAACTGCGCAAATTGGGGAGTGCTATTTCTGGCTGTAGAGAGCTACAAGGCTGTTGTGGTAAGTATTCTGCCTGACTTTACAGCAGACGGTATTTATAGTTTGGTTGATCACTCGGAATCCACACTGCTCTATATCGGTCCGAACGTTAAGAAAAAGATCGATCCTACGCAGATGAAGGGGCTGAAGGCCACTATCTTCATGGACGATTTCAGCATTGTGGAGGCCAGTGACAAGGTACGCGAAGTATACAGCAAAATAGATGATGCATTTGAGAAGGCTTTCCCGGAAGGAGTTAAACTGAGTGATATAGACTACCCGACGGACAACCACAACGATTTGGCCGTAATTAACTACACCAGTGGTTCTACGGGCAATCCGAAGGGCGTTATGCTGACACAACAGAACCTGAGCGGCAACGTGGAGTTCGCACACGAGCGCATTCCTCATCAGCCCGGCGATACGGTTTTGTCCATGCTGCCGATAGCGCACATGTTCGGACTGATGTTTGAGTTCCTCTATCAGGTTTGCGAAGGCGCACAGGTTTATTTCCTGACCCAGGCTCCTACTCCGTCGGTGCTGATGAAGGCATTTGCACAAGTCAAGCCGTTCATGATCTTGACAGTACCTTTGGTAATCGAGAAGATTATCCGCAAGGGCGTACTGCCAAAAATCAGCAGTCCGTTAATGAAGGTGTTGTGGAAGACCCCGGGTATCAATCACATAATCCGCAAGAAAGTCAATGAGGGTCTAAACAAGACCTTTGGCGGTAATCTGCGTTTCCTGATTATCGGCGGTGCTGCACTCAACGGCGAAGTAGAGCAAGTGCTCCATGATATCAAATTCCAGTATTGCGTCGGCTACGGCATGACCGAATGTGGCCCGCTGATCAGTTACGAAGACTGGTGGAAGTACTCGTTCCACAGTTGCGGTAAGGAGATTCCGCAGTGCCACGTACGTATTGATTCGGAAAACCCGACAGAGAAAGACGGTGAAATCCAGGTAAAGGGTATCAACGTGATGAAGGGTTACTTTAAGAACGAAGAGGCCACCAAGGCTGTGTTCACAGAGGATGGATGGATGCGTACAGGCGATTTAGGCATCATGGACAAAGAAGGAAACATCTATATCCACGGCCGTTCAAAGAATATGATCCTTGGTCCTTCCGGTCAGAATATTTATCCTGAGGAGTTGGAAGACAAACTCAATTCGATGCCATGCGTAGTAGAGTCTATCGTGGTTGACCGTGACCACAAACTGGTAGCACTCATCTATCCGGATACTTCGGCTGACGGACAGAAATTGTTGGGCAACAAGACTATTGTTCAATTGATGGAAGAAAACAGAGTTCAGGTCAATAAGGACCTGCCGCTTTATAGTCAAATTAGTGCAGTAGAGTTAGTAACTCAGGAGTTCGAAAAGACTCCTAAGCGCTCTATCAAGCGTTACCTATATAAGTGATGTTCTGTCACTTATATGCAAGCAATTATGAGTAAGTAGATTGAGTTTTCTCTGAAAAGGAGAAACAAAGCTTGTGCGAAACCGTGAGGCTTCGCACTTGTTTTTTTTATTTCACCTCTTGCGTATATGAGAAAAAAGCAGTAATTTTGCACCCGATACGTATTATGTATGCATAAAATAAGTGTAAGATAAGTATAAGGTATGCGCAAGATATTATCTCTAATAGTTTTTCTCGGCTTAGTTATATACGTCAACGCAACAGTCTATCAGGGCTATGTAATTGACGAACAAGGTCGTGCTGTAGGATATGCCACCGTATATCCGGAATTGCAACCCGAAGTAGGAACAGCCACCAACAACGATGGTTATTTTCGTTTTGAGACAGATTTGCAACCTAAGAGTCAAGTCATTGTCAGTTTTATCGGCTACGAGAAACAGAATTTACCCCTCTATTACTTCGCAGTCCAAGACTCATCTGTCGCCACTATTGTTCTAAAGGAACAACCAATTGCATTGGAAGAGACAGTAGTTGCAGCCAAGGCCAACAAGCAAAAGAATAAGAAAAAACAGATGGCTTCGCTGCTTCACTCCGTTTATGTCAAAATGTGCGATGAGTTTCCTACCGAGAACGCGCGCTACAACGTGGTGAGCGATGTACAGATGAAGAGTAAAGGCAGCACATGGGGTATGGAGCAGATGATTGCCAATGTGGTTGTACTACCTGAATTCAAGAAGAACGGCAACGATTCGGTACAGTGGCAAGGCCGCTACTGCAAGCGCTTCTTCTCGGCAGACAAACGTGCATTAGCCGATTCCATTTTGGCGGGGCAATCTATGGAACGCATGGAGAAGAAAAATAAGTCTTCAAAAGGCACACAACAGATGTCTCTGCGCAAGGCTGCCAATGCTATCGATTCGGGGGTTGTAGTTCACCGTACATTGTTCGCCATGGGTAATATGCGTTATGATTTCGAACAAGCCATGAACGATATACGCCACTGGCAAGTAACCAACGAATCCGAGGGCGAAACGGTTCTAACACACACACAGACCGTTAGCAAGTATCTCGGTTGCTTCAAGATGACCTTCAAACGCCACTATATAGTTGATTCGCGCACCTACGCCGTTCGCCGATTTTCAGAACACGCAGATGTACAGATTACTATTCCCTTTGGTGTAAAACTGGATGCAGATCAGTTGCAAATGCTCAATCTGGTCAATATGAGCGACCAACAGATAGAGAAATTTCGTCTACAGAAGATGGATGCCTCTATTGACTATAATACTATCTATCAGCGTCGTGACGGCAAATTGTATATTCTTGAGAAGAATATGACGACCAACGCACATATAGTGGGTTCCAAGAAGGCAGAAATTCCTTTGGTAATACGTGCCACGCAACGCATTACCGGCTTAGAGACTAAAGGTGTCAAACCGCTTAATAGAAGCCAAATCACGCGCCGTCTGAACCGTCAGATAGTTGAGATATACTAATGGTTCTTCTGAAAATTAGTTTGTTTTAGAAGTAAGCAAAAAAATATTCGGTAAATATTTGCACATTTCAAAAAAAAGCAGTACCTTTGTCGTCGATTTTTTTGTGGCATAGCAGCCGCACAATCACCAAAATAAGCGCGGTGTTAGCACATCGGTAGTGCATCGGCTTCCCAAGCCGAGGAGGCGGGTTCGATTCCCGTACACCGCTCAACGCGTTCGACTAGGAGATCGTACAGACTGAGCGCACGCGCTCATTAAAACGACTCCTGTCTCCGCTCTACCCCACAAATTAAAATTTGTCGGGGACCCCAAAAAGAGAAACTAATAGTAGATCGGTCTGTCGCGGCGTAGCGGAAGAAAGCAACTCAATAGTTGTTTAATCCCATCCGCCGAGGAAAGTCCGGGCAGCACAGAGCACCATAGCGGTTAACGGCCGTCAGGCAGTAATGTTTGGTCCCTGCTACAGAGACGAGTGATGTGAAACGAGCACATTATGGGCTGCAATTCCATGTATACCGACGTTTGAGCGCTGCTCGCGCGAGTTGGAGGGTAGGAAGCGAGAGAAGCACGTGGTAACACGTTGCTCGAGATTAATGGCAGACGCCCGCAAGGGTACAGAACCCGGCTTATAGATCTACTTTTTTTTGAACCCATGAAGAAATTCTCAGAAATAGTTAATTTTGTTCGCTACGACATGTGGCGACGCACAACCACCGAGTTCGATGGTTTTCTACAGAAACTGGCTTACGGCACCATTCGCACCATCGTTTTGGTTATTCGTGGTTTCGCTAGCAAGAATCTCAACGACAAAGCCAAAAGTCTCACCTATTCGCTTATTTTCGCTATTATCCCTATTCTAGCGATGATATTGGCCGTGGCCAAAGGTTTCGGTGTGGCGGATGTCATTGAGCAGCAACTGAACATGTCGTTTCTAGGCGAAACCAACATGGTACCGACCATCATGGCCATGGTGGAGCGCTATCTGGAAACAGCGCAGGGCGGACTATTCATCGGTATAGGTATTCTTATTCTTCTCTGGGCCGTCTATTCATTCTTCCAATCAGTAGAATCTGCATTCAACAAGATATGGAATGTACAACGCTCGCGTTCTATACTGCACCAAGTAACCACCTATATCGCGATTGTGGTGCTGATACCTGTACTCATCGTTTGTTCGGCAGGTATCAATATATTTGTCCATACGGCGCTGGAGGGTGTAACCAATATCGAGTGGCTGCACACATTCTTCCAGACGAGCGGATTGAAGTTTCTGCAATTCCTCTTGTGCTGGCTATTCTTCACGTTGATGTATATAGGAATACCCAACACCAAGGTGCGCTTCATGAGTGCCGTAATACCGGGAATTATCATGGGAACATTGTTCCAATTGCTGCAAATGCTTTCGGTCTATTTGATTGCCATGTTGAGCCGCACGAGTATTGTCTACGGTGCTTTCGCTACAGTTCCTATATTGATGACTTGGCTGCAATATACCAGTCTATTGATATTAATCGGTGCGGAAATGTCCTACGCCATACAGAACAACGAGGAGTTTGAATATGAGCACGACTTGATACTAATGTCGCGCCGTTACAAAGACTTCATCATGCTATACTTGTTGTCCACGATTATCCATCGTTTTGAGGCAGACAAACCTGCTCTGACTGCACACGAGTTAGCTGTACGCGACAATCTGCCAATACGTCTTGTCAATCGTCTGCTCTCGCGACTGGTGGAAACCGGTATTCTGACAGAAGTGCCCAAAGAGAACGCTGACGATTGCATTTACCAGCCGGCGTTGGATACGCACAAAATCAGTATAGGTATGGTCGTTAACCGCATAGAACAACAGGGTGTAGAACATTTTCTACAAGCACCTTCGGCCAACATGCAAGCCTTCTGGGAAAAATATCTGAAAGCGATGGAAGGCAACCGTTCGTTGGATCAAGTATATATTGACAAACTATAAATGGTAATTGACAGCTGATAACTAACGGCAAAAATATAATACGTATGAAAAAACACTTTTTTCTCATTACAGCCGCACTCGTTATGTGCCAAATGGTCATGACTGCGCCTAAGATTCAACAGGTAGAGCCGCTTTGTTGGTGGACTGATATGCAAACGCCGTTGACACTCATGTTTCATGGTGAAGATCTTTGCGACGCACAGGTTAGTGTGCAGGAATTAATTAACGGTAAGCCCCTGCGCGGCAAGTGTGCCGGTCTCTTTCCACGTAACCAGCACAATGCAGAGAGTCCTAATTATCTGTTTGTTGATTTCGTTGTGTTCAATCCTGGCATCTACCGCATTACGCTACAGAAAGGGAAGAAAAAAGCCACATACGACTACACTATCTGCGAACGTCGCGCAGGAAGTCGCGAACGCAAAAGTTATACTTCGGCCGACTTGGTCTATTTAATCATGTCCGACCGCTTTGTGGATGGAGACCCGTCTAACAATAGTACATCGAACACCAAAGAAAAAGCCGACAAAAACAACGTCAATGGCCGCTTCGGTGGTGATATACAGGGCATTATCAATTCGCTTGACCATATCGCCAAACTCGGTTGCACAGCTATATGGCCAACACCAATGTTGGGTGACAACGAGGCTGAATGGTCTTATCACGGCTATGCATGTTCCGATTATTATCATATCGACCCACGTTACGGCAGTAACTCGCTTTATGCCGAAATGGTCAAGCAGGCACACGCCAAAAATATCAAGGTTCTTATGGACATGGTGCCTAACCACTGCGGCGCTGCTCATTGGTGGATGGTTGATCTCCCCTACTCTAATTGGGTAAATCAGTTCTCTGATTTTACAAACACGAACAACTGTTTCACAGCAAACTATGACATCAATGCGTCACAGTATGACCGTCAACTCTCTAACCGCGGATGGTTCGATCATCCCATGCCTGACATGAACTTGGAGAATCCCGATTTGCTCAAGTATTTTCAGCAATGGGCTATTTGGTGGATTGAGTACGCCGATCTTGACGGACTGCGTATAGATACATATCCGTATATTGAGAAGATACCTGGTAGCAAGTGGATAGCAGCTATACGCAACGAGTATCCGAACATCAATATCGTCGGTGAGTGTTGGACTCGTCCTGCGCCTGCTGTAGCATATTGGCAATCGGGAGTGAAGAACTTCGACGGCTTTGACAGCCAATTGCCCACCGTCATGGATTTTCCAGTGGAAGAAGCTATTCGACAAGCATTGGAGAATGACGGTAATTATTGGGGAGGCGGACTTACCAAGATTTATGATGCGTTGACGATGGACTATATGTACGCAGATGTCAATCGGTTGTTCACTTTCCTCGGCAATCACGATATGGCGCGTATAACTGATGTGGTCAAGGACCACGATCCGCGTCGTGTCAAGATAGCTTATGTCCTATTGGCAACTATGCGCGGCATTCCGCAAGTGTTATACGGCGACGAATATGCTCTGCGGTCGGCTTGTGAAGATCCGAGCAATCATTCGTATCTGCGAATGCCGCTACCGCGTGGAGAGGAAGTGACAGCGGAGATGCAGGATATGTTTGCCTTCCAGAGCATTTTGTTTCGTTGGCGTAAAAGTGAGCCGGTGCTACACACGGGACGCACAATGCATTTCCTGAGTCGCGACAACACCTATGCATACTTCCGATACAACGATCAAGAGTCAGTCTTTGTTTTCGCCAACGCAGCCGAAGAACCACGCACCGTGCCCACGGCACACTACGCAGAGATACTCGGTCGCTACAATACCCGCGGCACTAATCCACTGACCGGCGAGACGATCGACCTGAGCCGCACAGATCTGTCCGTTCCGGCTCTGGGTACACTGGTTGTCAAGTTGACAAAATAGGTTAATTTATCCTCGGTTATAACTTCATGGAACATTTCCTCGAGATGGTCAGGCCTGATTCACGCAAAAAAGTTGTTAAACATTTGCGTATGTGCATTTTTTGTAGTACCTTTGCACAAAAAAATGAAGTAATGGACTGTTTACCAAAGAATCCGGCAATACTGGTATCGAGCATCAATATGCTCTTGCGTGATGAGGAGTTTGATTCACTAGAGTCGTTGTGCAATCATTTTGACACCAATCCCGAACAGATCAAGGCATATCTGCACGAAGCAGGATATGTATATAGCGACCAACAAGAACAATTCAAACCAATAGGAACGCCACTATAAACAGAAATGAAAGCGAAAAAACTATATAAACAGGCGGCGAGCGCCTACACGTTGGCGATAGTTGTAGGCCTGATAGCCCTTTATTTCGTGCATGACCATCATGTATCGGTAGAGAATATGTACATCCTATTTCTCATCATTATTGCTGTAGCATTGGGAATAATAGGAAGCATCAAATATCGTGCATACAAGAAGTATATGAACATCATGAAAAAGCATTTCGGTCTAGATGAGGACTTGAATGTTTCCGCCGAAGAAATTGATATGATGAACGATTTGGAAGAAAAGCACAAATAGAACACCATCATTATTTTGCGCGAAATGCTCATTTTTTTTGCGCATATAAATAAAAAGCAATAATTTTGCAGCCAAAAAATAAAGAATGAGTCTATGGAATATAGTATTAAAACAGTAGGAGTGCTCACATCGGGCGGTGACGCTCCGGGTATGAATGCCGCTGTACGAGCAGTAACCCGTGCAGCCATAGCCAACAACATCCGCGTGAAAGCCATTTTTCGCGGATACAAAGGCCTGATGGACGATGAGGTTCAAGAGTTCACCACACAAGATGTCAGCGGAATCATCCAACGTGGCGGCACTATACTAAAATCCGCACGTAGCGAGGAATTCAAGACCGCAGAAGGACGCAAACACGCCTATGAGACCATGCAACGCGAACAAATAGACGCACTAATCATCATCGGAGGAGACGGTTCGTTCACAGGAGCCAGACAACTGGCACAAGAATACAACGTACCTGTCATCGGTATTCCGGGCACAATTGACAACGATCTGTGGGGAACTGATAGCACCATCGGCTATGACACAGCGCTCAACACAATTGTCGATTGTGTAGATAAGTTACGAGATACGGGAACCAGCCATGAACGCCTTTTCCTGGTCGAAGTGATGGGACGCGATGCCGGTTTTCTAACACTCAATGCCGCCATAGCAGCCGGCGCTGAAGCGGCAGTTATCCCAGAACGTGCCACGCTGGAAGAACAATTGGAAGCAGCAATCGGACAAGGACGCCGAAAACACAAAAATAGCGGTATAGTACTGGTTCAGGAACATGCTGTAGAAGGCGGTGCACAAGCAGTAGCCAAGGTGATAGAACAAAACCATCCGGAGTACGGCACACGCGTCACTATTCTTGGTCACCTACAACGCGGCGGCTCGCCTACAGCTTTCGACCGAATTTTGGCTTCACGCCTCGGCTGCGCTGCAGTACAAGCGTTGCTGGACGAACAACGTTCAGTGATGGTCGGACTGCAAAACGGCGAAGTTGTCTATGTACCGCTGAGCAAAGCTATCAAACAGAAAAAGGACATAAAGGACGATAAATGGCAAGCGCTACAAGTGCTCAGCATCTAAATCGTTTGAAATGAACAAAAAAAGAATCGGCTCTCAGTTAGAGGGCCGATTTTTGCATCTGTAATCCGACAAGACGGTCGTAGCGTGCACCGAACGGACGCCAATAGACATAAACCGCATATTCGTTTTCGGTCTGCCAATAACTGCCATCCACGCGTTGGGTGGTTATCCGATTGTCGGTAGCCTTGCCCGAGAACCAGTACTGGTAATCGTATCCTCCCTGCTTGACAAGCGCGGTGAGCCAATAGCAATGTGTTTCGTTGTCGTACTGCATTCGATTGCGTAGGTTCTTCTCGTTGCCAAACACTTCACCGCCCACATAGACAGTTCCGTCGAGCCAGGGTTGGGAAACAGGCAACGTCCAATGCACCCACACATATTCGGCTTCGATGTCAGGATCGTTAGTGCGCTCTGCATTAACAACAAAGCGCCCGTCGCTATCATAGACATGGGTATATGCGCCGCGTTGCAATTCATCGGGGAAAAGCAAAGCATGGTAGTCGCCGCCTTCATAGAACATGCGGTCGATTCCATAGCCGGCATAGAAGACGGAGAAAGCATCCCAGTGGTGGTACTCGTTTCCACCCTCGAAGATAAGCGCATGATTGTTGATGTAACGCAAACGATTATTCTCTACATAGGTCGGACGCGTCAGCCACACTTGATTGTCGGTACGGTTGTTCTGGCGCACGAGCACTTTGATCTCATTAGGATCCTTGATATTCAATGCCGTTGTGGCAACATCGAGATCCACCTGCTGGTAGCGTCCATTAAACTCAATATCGGTATTGGCACGTACCTTGGTCTGGATAGCGACCAGTGGTTCGGTTACGCACAAGCGCACCTCGGCCACTCGTTTGTCGGGATTGCCATCTTCATAAATAGTGAGCAAATAATTGCCGCTTTTAGTAAGCGTCATGTCCTCGTTAGGGAAGAAGAAACGATAGTGAGTATAAATGCGGCTTGTATTGATAGAATGCTCATAATCAGTAACATCGCGAGTAGTAAAGCCATTGAGATACTCGCTACTGATCAGTCCGCTCTCGGAAGACCAGTCGGCAGACATATGGCGCACGTTGTAAGTATACTGATGCACATCGTGGCTCATCTCGTCGAACGAAATCTCAATAGTGTTATCTTCGTCCGAACCATCTATCTGTCCGTCTTGCAGCACCAGGAACGGTCTATCTACGCGCAGGGTACGTATCTGCTCGCTAAACGCACGCACTTGTGCACGCGCAAAAACGCACGTGCAGAAACATAATAGGATATATACTACAGTTATTTTTTTCATTTACGAGTGCAAAGGTACAAAAAATATGCCGTATATGCAAAATAATTACTAAAAAATTTGCGTATTTCAATTTTTTGTAGTACTTTTGCACCCGCTTTTTGCAATGGGCGTTAAACATTGCCGAACGCGACGCCACTGTGGCTCAGTTGGTAGAGCAACGCATTCGTAATGCGTGGGTCGCCGGTTCGAGTCCGGCCAGTGGCTCAAAAGACTTCCTCTCGGGAGTCTTTTTTTCGTACATGGCCTTCCTCTCACCTTCGGTTCTCCGCCACTACGTTCTGTCGATTATTGCACCTCAAGGCCGTGGGGAGTGAAGATTTTGTTATGGCGAAGGATGAAGAGTCGGCCGTCCTTGATAATCTTACGAGAAGGCGATTGGTCGTCGAAGGCAGGAGGATCATCTATGGCTTGGTCATCAATAACGGACGGCCCGATATAATCCTTGGCAAGACGGACTGACATGCCCCAATTGGCATAATTAGCGTACTTGACGGAAATAGGATCGTTGTAGTTATCTTCAGTGGTCCACAATCTTCTAGTGAAGGCTGTATCGACCCAATAGTTGCGCGCTGAAGAAACGCCTTGTGCGTTCTTACCCATTCGATAACCGGCAGCGGGCAGGAAAACAGCGCCAAGACTATCCCACTCCACCCATTGAGCCGAATCGAGCATATTATCGGCGTACTTCTTATCATCGGTCTTAAGGATGAGCGTATCGGTTAGATCCCAAGCATCAGGCAACAAGATAAGTCCGTTAACGCCGCACACTTGGGCCTTGGCCATCAGCGAGGAAGCATTGACTCGGCCGTTGAGCAGATAGTTCCATTCGTCGTAGGACAAGGAACGCCACAAACCCGCTTCATTGCCGCCATTGGCAATGGGATTAGTGCCCCAATCGACAAAATCATCGATTTTGGTCAACAAAGTAGGTTGTGCACCAGAGCCCCAACCGAACAAATCGAGCCATCCGTCATAGGTGTCGGATATATTGTTGTTGTCAAAGCCCAGGTAGTCATACTGGTTGTCGGCAAAGCGCCAAACAGCGGTGGACGGGCAATACTGCAGATTGCCGGGAGCGAGAAAAACACGTCCGCCCTCATCGTTAACCGAAAAGAGGCCGACCGAATCGACTTCGTCTGCCATCATAGAGACGGCACACAACAATGCAAAGGTTAAGTAGAGTTTTTTCATAGTATAAAAGCAATTAATCAGATTAGTATTCTCGTCTGCTTTCGGTACTCGGCATAGCCGGGTTTGTTCTTCAGCTGGCGCTGCTCCATTAGCGGAATACTGATGCAAAGGAAGAGCGCAGACATAACCACCGGACAACCAATCAAGGCATCGAAACCAAACTGCGAGGCGTACATAATCCATATACCCCACCAGAATTGCATCTCGCCAAAATAATTGGGATGGCGACCATGTTTCCAAAGTCCCACATTGCAGCACTTGCCAGGATTGGCAGCACGGAAATCGTGAATCTGCTTGTCAGCAATCAGTTGGATGGTAGCCGAAGCGAGGCACACGATGCATCCGAAGAAAAGGAGAACAGTGCTGAATACCGATTGGTCACCGGCGGTTGCTTCGAACAGTTTAAGTCCGGGCAACATAGCCAGGAAAACAACCAGCGTAGGCATCATGTTGAGTCCGAAGAAATTGATAGTATGGAATACCAACGGGTGACGATCGCGATACTTGGTATAACGCCAGTCTTCGTGCTCGATGCCCTTGAAAGTAATAACCCAGTTGCGTGTCAGACGCCACCCCCAATACCACGAAGCAATGAGCAGAAGGATAACGGGCAGCGACCATGTATTGGTATAGAACGCCCATATCAAGAAGGCCACAGGCGGAAAAACGCTCCAATAGGGATCATAGACCGATACATTCTCATAGATCAAGCCGAAAGCCCAAACAATAACAGTGGCCAGCACATCGGCACAGAGAAGAGAGATAAGAGCCGAATGTTCATTGGCGACTGCCAACCGGGTATTCATCATATAGGCAAACAACAAGGCACCAAGAATACCAGCTAACACATAGATGGCTGTTATCAGCACCACACTAGGCCATTTGGAGTAAGAACGTTTCATATTATTATAAGGAATTACGAATCAGGGAATTAATGTTTTTTGTTGAGAAGCATACCTTTCTGCCAATTGAGTGTAGGATAAGTCTTGCGGAGGTATTGTTCTGCTTCCTCAATGCCGCTGGAACCGCTAGTTGCGAACGGGATAAGCGTTTTACCCTCCAGTTGCGGCAGATTGTTGTCGAGCCACGAATTGATGATACGTGGACAAATACCCCACCATATAGGGAAACCGATATAGATGGTTTTGTACGGCGAGATATCCATACATTGCTTGATCATAGGACGCTCTTCGGGATCCTTCATCTCAAGCGACGAACGGGACTGCTCATTGCGCCAATCGAGATCGGCAGCCGTATAGTGCTCGGCTGGTTCGATCTCCCACAAGAAAGCATTGTGTTGTTTGGCAAGACCTTCTGCCGCAGCGCGCGTAGTGCCGGTAGCAGAGAAATAGATAACAAGATTCATGTCGGAGGTGTTTTGTGCGCAGGCGAGAACAGTGGTAGCCGCCATGGCGAGAGTTAGTAACAAGTGTCTCATAATAGTTGTACTATTTACGAATTTCGGGCAAAGGTACAACATTTTTTTAGAATATACAAGACTTTTATACAAAAAAAAATAAGTGACACGCTCGCCTGCATGTCACTAAGCTAAAGTTTTCGACCTCCTCTCCCGAGGAAGTTGGCGGGGTATTTTGGTAATTAACGCACTACTTTGCCCTCCGGCATTGTAGATTTCTATTGCGGAAAAGAAGAAGGTATTAAGGTAATTAGCTAAGGTTAAGTTTCGGCAATAGAATTTTCACGGTGCAAAAGTACAACAAAAAAATAACCTATGCAAGAGTTGTAAACAGTTATTTATATAAAGTTGAGAAAAACGAGGTGTTTTTAACGAATTGTCAATAATATCAGCAAGAAAGATGCGAATAAGGACAGGAAATCGGGAGGGCATTCCGCAGAGAAAGACATAGGAATGAAGCCGGAAGGGGAAAATATATAGAGAAGGTGCCAGTAAGAAAATCTATTTTGAACTTCACGGGATATATACGAGATAAGTATGGGTAGGATATGAGATTGGCTCGATAATGGTTCGAAAACGGCTCGGAAATGGTTCGGAAATGGTTAGGAAATGTATTTTAACATCGACGTGAATTTTGGTGCACCGTTATTTTAGGTC
>JAEEHO010000245.1 GCA_016280845.1 Paludibacteraceae bacterium
TCTACGCGGTAATCGTTGCCTCCGAGGCTGGTGATGGTCGCATCTGCTTCAGCAACTCCGATCTCAATGGTGTCGGTTCCTTGGGTAACGACGATGTATGAGAATTCAGTGCCAATACCGCCCGGAACTTCCTCGCCGAGTTCGGTTGAGTAGGTGCCAGCGAACGAGTGAGCCTTGTTGGTGTAGAGATCCAGTTCCGCAAATACGCCGTCTCCGACAGGCTCACCCTGCTCGTCCCACTCAGCAAAACTAAACATCTGGAGGCCGAAGTTATGGATGCCTTCGTTCTCACCGTAGTAGATAGCCTGAGCCTTGGTGAAATCGACGTTAGCAGTATCCTGATGGAACTTGCTGACAGAAACGAAGATAGCGTTAACAACCTCGTCAACCTCGTTGTAAACCTTGAATTCCTGAGCCAGTACGGTCAGCGTATCGTGCTCATCCACGCCCATAGTCTTGAACTGTTGAGCCTCGCCTTCTGCGGTCAGCAAGCCGTAAACATAGATGCTACCGCTCTTGTCGGTCAGGGTGAAGTTGCCGTACTTGTTGTACGAACCGTTGTTGTCGCGCTTGATGTCGCTTACCACACCGGTCAGGTAGCACTTGCCACCGCGTGCTGCGATAAACTCGGCGATAGTCTTGTGTTCGATGACAGAAGCGTCCTTCACGATGACGATACATGTATCGCTGATGTTGTTGGCTGTAGCGAAGATCTTCACTGTGCCGACAGCCACACCGGTGACAACACCCTTGTCCACCGTAGCGATGCTTGCGTCCGATGTGCCCCAAACGAGCTTGTCATTACCGTCGCGTTGGATATCCAGCGTTACCTTCTCGCCAACCTCTACTTCGGCTGTGTCAGGACTGATAGCCAGCGTAGTGGTAGGAATGATCTGCGGTTCGTCGCGCGAGATGATGATGCTGTCCAGATAGATAGCACCGGACTTGGAGCGGATACCGATATATTCGTAGTCTTCCTCGAACAGGTAGGTCTGCTTAGAGCCGTCTGCGCAAGCTATCTGCGTTACGTATGCTCCTCCTGTGTACATGTCGTGGATAGTGTCGTATGGTACGTTGGCTGCATAGATATTCACAACGGCGGTGCCGGCAGTCTTCTTGTTGAATACGATGGTGACGCTTGTGATCTTGCCGGCCGACTTGGTACAGATCAAACCGGAATTGCTGTTGTTGCTGCGCATCTGCAGATACTTAGCGTCCAGTTTGCCTCCGCCTGCATTGATGGTGTATTCTGCGCCGCTCGGCATTGTGAACGATTTCTCTTCATATTGTACTCTGTCACCGCCATATGGCAGACCTGTAACGTCGAAGACGATGGTATCGTTCTGTGCATCACCGCTAATTGTAGCCTTAACCGTTGCGCTCAGAGCAACCGATACATCCGCTGCGCCCTCAGCCTTCAGAACGGCTGTTGCTGCGTAATTGCCGGCCTCGCTTGCGGTGAAGGTTACCTCCAGTTTGCCCTCCTTGATTTCTGCCAGGAAGTTATCCTTCTGTGCGCCATCCAGTTCAACGGAGAGTGTTGCACCTTCGGTTACCGAAACGGCAGTCTCTTTCTTCTGTCCTGCGCTTGCCTGCTCGATGGTGAGGTTGCCCCATGCCAGAGCTGCGTCGCCGGCTGTGATAACCGGAACAGGCTTGATAACAGTCACAACGCATGTGTCGCTGATGTTGTTGGCTGTAGCGAAGATCTTCACTGTACCTTCTGCGATAGCGGTCACAACACCGTCTTCGTCCACGCTGGCGATATTAGCGTCTGCGCTGCCCCATACCAGCTCATCGCTACCGTCGCGCTCAACGCTCAGTTCTGCGTTCTCGCCGATCTTCAGTTCTGCGGTCTTCGGACTAACGGTCAGAGTGGTGGTCGGTTCGTACAGACGGTACAATGCGATAGGTTTGATATTGTTGTAGCTGACGTCGCTGTAGTAGCGGAAGCGCGATGCTGACTCGTTGAAGCGCAGGTACGAACCTTGCGAAACGATGTTCAGTTCGCCGTTCTCGATAGCCAGGGTGTTCAGCGAAGCTTCGTCCTCAAGGTACAATGCGCCTGTGCCCGACTTGCCTGCCATATACTTGTTGCCCGACTTCAGCGAGTAGCCGCCTTCCATCTTGGCGATGGTAACGAGATAGTCCTCCAGATCGTACTGAGTTATCTTGTTGTCAGCGATTGTGACTGCCACATTGTTGTTGGCAGCGTCGGTGCCGTTGAATGCAGCGCCTGCGGTTGCCGAACGCTCATAGACAATCAGGTACTTTCCGCTCATGTCCTTGCTGATAGCGGTTACCTTATTATATATAGGAGCCGGTTCATTAACGGAGATCTCCAGAGCCACCTTGACGCTCTCTGCGTCTGTTGCGCTGATGATCAGGGTGTCCTTGTAGTCGCCTACAGCGTTAGCAGCGAAGCTTACCTTGCTGTTGTCTGCATCCCATGCGAACGGACTGTTCTCGCCTCCTTGGATAGCAGCCAGCAGACCGCCCTTCGAGTTGCTGACTTGGATGTCGAATGCTTGTTCTGCAGCAGCGTTGCCGCCTTCCAGTACAATCGCATCCTTCCATTCTGTCGGATCTACCGAAATAACCGGAGCGGCAGCGTTGACTACCACTTGCAGCGAAACCTCTACATCCTCTGCGCCGGTGGAGCTGATAACCAGTACGCCGTTGTATGTACCTGTTGCGCCGGCGGAGAAGGTCACCTTGCTCTCGGCTGCGTTCCATGCAAAGGCTACGTCCGAACCGTCCTTGAAGGAAACGGCAGGAGCGTCAATCTGGTTAGCCACCTGGATGTCAAATACCTGATTAGCCTCTACGCTTGCGCCCTCCAGAGTCACTTCGGTGCTCCAACTTTCCGGATCAACCGAGATAATCGGCTTAGCTTTAACTTCTACCTGCAGTGGAATCAAAACTGTCTCTGCTCCTCTCGAACTGAGAACAATCGTGTCTTTGTAAACGCCGACTGCATCGGCATCGAAGACAACCTTCTGGTCGGTCAGATCCCACATGAATGGCGACAGAGCATTCATGAAGGTCATTTGCAACTCTTCCAGTTGGTTCTCTATTTCGATATTGATAGCCTGCTCGGCGTGAGCGCTGTTGCCTTCCAGGAAGACTACAGCCGTCTCCCAGCTTGCCGGGGTAGGCGTGATCATCGGTTGAGGAAGAACAACAACCTGCAGAGCCACTTTCTTGGTCTCTGCACCGGTAGCAGTGATGATCAGTGTGTCCTTATAGGTTCCTGCCTCGGTAGCGGAGAACAATACGCTGTTGCTGCTGTTGTTCCAGAAGAAGCGGCTACCGTTTTTCAGGGCTACCTGTGCAGCGTCTTGAGCATAATCAACGGTGATGCTGAATACCTTGCTTGTTCCGGCATAATCGTCTTGCAGAATAATCTGCTCATCCTCCCAACTCTCCGGACTGACATTGATCACCGGCTGCGGATTAACAGTAACCTGCAGAGGAATCTCTTTCACTACGCCGCTGGATGCGATAACCAACGTGTCCTTGTAGATGTCGGCTGCGTTGGCCTGGAACTCTACTTTCTTGTCTGCATCATTCCATGTGAACGGTGCGCCGAGCAGAGCACTCTTGATGTAAATGTCTATCGGCTCAAAGATGTTCTCGCTCTGAATATCAAATACGCTGGATTCAGCAGCTGCCGATCCGCCGTTCAGTACAACCTCTGCGCTCCATTCTTCCGGAGAAACGGTGATAGAAGGAACCAGTTCTGTTACATTTAACGAAACAGCAATCTCTGCCTTTGTTTCACCCGAAGCAATGACAATAATATCTGCATAATTGCCGGCAGCTGCGGTTGCATAACTGATACGAACTCGTTTGTTGTTGAGAATTTCTGCTTTGAAGATAGACTCCGAACCGCTCTTGATAGATGCTGTCAGTGCTTCTGTTAGGTTGGATATAGCCAAGTCACTGTACAAAGTATCTGCAAATGCGATATTCTCGCCTTGAATAAACGATTTTGAAGTGAATGTCAGTTCAGCCGGAGTAGCTGTGATAGAAGGATCAGCCAACGTTACATTGTTCTCAATGTACTCTGCCGGAACAACACAGTCAAATGTACCACCGCTAATCTCGATTTTATCAGCTACATTGTCGGTGAAGTCTTGGGCTACCACAATTTCGCAATTGTCGAAATCACCATTCTCAATGTTAAGGAACGAATAAGAAGTGGTTACATTTCCCCAAACGCCGTACTCAATCTTACCGGTAATAGTTCCTGTAGTGTTGACATTTACAACAACACCGGTAGGATATGCTGCGGCAACGCATACATCAAATGCATTGTTTCCTTCCGTAGCAGTAATACTGGTGTTTCCCAAAATATTACACTCACCGCAGTTGTTGGAAACAACATATTCGCAATCGCTGTTTCCTTGAATGTCCATGTTGGTAAGTGTCAAATGACAGTAGTTCTGAATCATCATCAGTGCATTTGATGATGTCAGTCGTCCGTTCTTGAGATGGACAATTTGTCCTTTCTCAAGGTGAACAGCCTGAGTTTGCGTCTTTGGTGAACCTACCAGCGTACCTACATCGTACGTGTGCCCATCAAAATCGATAATCAGGTTGTAGTGCTTGCTACCATTTTTTGACGTAGTGTCGCGAAGCATGATTCCGGCTCCGTTCTCTACGTCACGAAGAATAGTAATGGTAGTTTCTGAACCATCTGTGGGGGCTGCCTCAATGGCCGCCTCCAGTGTTTCGTACTCAGTGTCACCTATCTTAGCAATGTTAGGCGCGCTCTGAGCAAAAACACTTGTAAGCGCGATTAATAACGCACTTAACAAAAAGGTCAATCTCTTCATGGTTTGTGTGTTTTAGTTATTACCAAAATATCTCTCCCCCTGCGGGGAACTTGAGAAAAATAGATTCCTTAATTACAAAAAAAAACCGCGCAAAGATACAACTTATTTTTTATACTTCCAAATATTTTTGATAGAAAAATGAACATTTAGCACTTATTCTGCATTATGTCTTGCGTATTGAACATAAATTCTGCCAAATTGCTGCAAAATGAAAGAAAAAGTTGCGCATGTCATTTTGTTTTTGTAATTTTGCAGCGTTTTTGCTTACAATATTACTGATTTATGATAACACCGGATTATATCACCGAATTAGCGCCGAACGAGATATTCGTTTTCGGCAGTAATCTTGCGGGAAAGCATGGTGGCGGAGCCGCTCGACTTGCCTACGAACGGTTCGGAGCAGAGTGGGGTGTCGGCGTCGGACCCACCGGACAATGCTATGCCATTCCTACCATGCACGGAGGAGTGGAGGATATCCGTCCGTATGTGGATGGATTTATCCGCTACGCCGAGCAGCATCCCGAACTGATTTTCCTCGTAACGCGTGTCGGCTGCGGCATAGCCGGATTTACGGACGCACAGATAGCACCTCTGTTCGCTGAGGCGCGCAATCTGCAGAATGTGGCACTACCAATGGGATGGAGAAGATGAAAATAGATACAACCGACATGTGCAGCCATCTGCAGCGCAAATTGTTTGACGCCGATGGCGAGTATCGCGTACTCCGCGAACAGATCGAACGCGACCCTGAACTGACAGCCGTTGTCCGTTCACGCCAGTTGCATATCTACCGTAACGGCAAGAAAATACTTGTCCTCGCCGGCAAATCCGCTCCGAAAATAATACGCGAAGACTCCCTGACATCTTTCTTCTAACTTCTGAATGCTGACTTCTGAATGCTGAAGGCTGACAACTGACGTCTCACTTTGTGCAATTGTGCGTACAATTGAGAAAAAAGCGTACCAAAACTTGCATATCTCAAAAATAAGCAGTATCTTTGCACGCTTTTTTTATGTTGGCACATTACAGACTTTATGATAACAATAGAACAATTAAAAGATGTACAGGTACGCGCAGACAAACTGAAAGCGTACTTGCAGATTGACGAGAAACGAATCCAACTGGAGGAAGAAGAACTGCACACGCAGGCTCCCGGATTTTGGGACGACGCCAAAGCCGCCGAGGCTCAGATGCGTAAGGTGAAAGGTATCAAACGATGGATTGAAGGCTACGAAGGTGTGCGTGCCGCAGTAGAAGAGTTGGCGTTGGCCTTTGAGTACTACAAAGAGGAACTGGTGACCGAAGAAGAAGTGGATGCCGCCTATTCGCACGCCCTGCAGGAAGTGGAAGACCTGGAGATGAAGAATATGTTGTCGCACGAGGAGGACCAAATGCCTGCGGTACTGAAGATTGTAGCCGGAGCCGGCGGAACAGAGGCACAGGATTGGGCTGAACAACTAATGCGCATGTATCAGCGTTATTGCGAGAAGCACGACTACACCGTGACCATCGCCAACTTGCAGGAAGGTGATGAAGCGGGTATCAAGACCGTGACCTTCAACATAGAAGGCGATATGGCGTACGGTTATTTGAAGAGCGAGAACGGTGTGCACCGTTTGGTTCGCGTGAGCCCGTACAACGCACAGGGCAAACGTATGACTTCGTTTGCTTCGGTATTCGTGGTACCGCTGATTGACGATACCATCGAGGTCGAGGTCAATCCGGCCGGACTGAGTTGGGATACATTCCGCAGTTCGGGTGCCGGCGGACAGAACGTCAACAAGGTGGAATCGGGTGTGCGTCTGCACTATAAGTTTGTGAACCCGCTGACCAATCAGCCGGACGAGATTGTAATCGAAAACACCGAGACACGCGACCAGCCGAAGAACCGCGAGAACGCTCTGCGTCACTTGCGTGCGCAGTTGTACGAACTGGAACTCGAGAAACGCCGCCAGGCGCAAGCCAAAGTGGAGGCCGGCAAGAAGAAGATTGAATGGGGAAGCCAGATCCGCAGTTATGTGTTTGACGACCGCCGCGTGAAGGACCACCGTACCAACTACCAGACCTCCGATGTTGACGGCGTGATGGACGGTAAGATTGACGAGTTCATCAAGGCATACCTGATGGAATTCCCCTCTACCGACGATGAATAATACGTAATTTTAATTATATAGTACTATGAACAAGAAAGTAAATGCAAAGCGTGAAGCATACGCTAAGAAACAAGAGAAACAAGGACAGAAGGTGATAGCATGGATTTTCGGCGTACTGCTTGTACTGACGCTGCTTTATCTGTGCTGGATTATCGGCATGATGTAAATGGCACTGGAGATAGAACGCAAGTTTTTAGTGACTGACGACAGTTATAAGCAGCTGGCCTTTGCCAGCAGCCATATCTGTCAAGGTTATATCTGTAGTGAACGAGGCAGGAGCGTGCGCATCCGTATCAGGGATGAGCACGCCTACCTGACCATCAAGGGACCTTCATTGGACGGAGGTCTCTCCCGTTATGAATTTGAGCAGGAAATTCCCCTCGTTGATGCCCGGTGTCTGATGACACTTTGCGAGCCAGGCATCATTGAGAAAACTCGTTGGCTCGTAAAATCAGAAAAACACACATTTGAGGTTGATGAGTTCTTTGGCGACAATGAAGGCTTAGTAGTTGCCGAAGTAGAGCTTCAATCACGGACGGAAACGCCAAAAATGCCCCA
>JAEEHO010000246.1 GCA_016280845.1 Paludibacteraceae bacterium
CAACAGTTGCTCGGTCACGAGGATCTGGCAACCACAGAAATCTATACGCACCTGGATGTACAAGACCTGCGCAAGGCCGTGCTGCAGTATCATCCGGCGAACAAGAGTTGAAAGTTGAAAGTTGAAAGAACTACGGAATATATGGCTGTGGATGGTGTTGGCCCTGCTGTTTGCTCCTATGGTGCAAGCGGCAGAGACGATCATTATCGGCGAGATAGTCAACGAGACGACAGGCGAACCGATACCGAACGTGAACATCCATTTTCGCGGTACCAAGATAGGCACAACCAGCGATGAGACGGGAGCCTATTGTCTGCGAGTGGATCTGCGCGCCAAGATGCAGTTGGTGTTCTCGGCTGTGGGTTTTCATACGCAGCGTTATGATGTGGAACCGGGAGCCATGGCGGGTCTGCAGGTAGCCATGAGAGAGAAAGTGGCGCTGGTGGACGAGGTGCTGGTGACGCCGGGCGAGAATCCCGCCATAGAGATATTGCGCCAGGTACGTGCACACCGTGAGCAGAACGACCGCACGCTGCATCCCGAGTGGACCGCAACGGCACGACGCGAACAGACACTATTCATATCGGACATATCGCGCCGTCATCTGCGCCGCGCACTATGGCGCAGTCTGCAGGCAGGTATGTTGCAGCGTGAGGACTCGACCTATATACTGCCGCTGTATCGCGAGACGCAGTCATTTAGGCTGAGCGGCAAGGAGATGATTCCCGCCAATGACCGTATGGCGCAGGCGCTGGTGCTGAGTCAGACAGACTATTCGTCGCTGGTGGGAGGCAAAGGCAATCTGAATTTCTATCAGAACAACCTCTCGCTGATGGACCATTCGTTTCTCTCGCCGCTGGCTGCGAACGGCAATCTGTACTACCGCTATTATCTGGCCGACTCGATAGATGCGGAGGCGTATACCATCCGATTCCGCACACGCAATCCGTTCTACGCCACCTTCAACGGCGAGATGAAGATAGACACAGCCACCTATGCGCTACGCAGTATACGCGCCTACGTGCCGGGCGAGAGCAATGTCAACTATCTGAACAATCTGCATATATCCCAAACCATGGCGCCGGACAATACGCTGGCCGAAGAGCATATGTCCATACTGCTGGATTTCGCCGTGCTGAACGATTCGTCCCATCTCTTTCCGACCGTACTGATACAGAGCAGTCTGAGCAATCCGGACTACGAGAGCGAGCGGTCTGCGGCTATCAGCAGTCAGAGCAAACAAGGCAGTCAGGACAACAGGATAGAGACCGACAGCGCTTTTGCACGTCTGGACAGCATGCCTATCATCCGTGTGGCAAAATGGGTGGCAACGATAGCTACCACGGGATATATACCCACCGGTACGGCGGTGGATATAGGTCATGTGGAGGAGATACTGCAGATCAATCAGCATGAGGGCGTGCATATCGGTTTGCCATTCCGCACCAACGAAAAGATGTCGGAAGTGGTGTCGCTGGAGGCCAGCGTCGGATACGGTTTTCGCGACCGCAAAGTGAAAGGAATGGGGCGTATCTCCATCAATCTGCCAACGCCGAGACGCCAGATACTGGAGGCGGAGTATCAGGACCACTACGTATGGTCGGAAGTGGATGATTTTGACCGTACGCTGCGCGAGAACAGTATGGGGTGGGGCAATTTCGATTTCACGTCGTACGCGTTTGAGGCGCTGCACCGTGATTCGCTGTGTATCAATACCGCTATACGTCAGCGTCAGGCGCAATTGCACTGGTGGGCGGACTGGTCTCCGAATGTGGAGACGCACTTGTATGTGCGCGCAGGATGGAACGATCCGCTGCAGAGTATACGGTCGGCAGCATACAGTTATCAGTCGATGAACGCCATCGTCCGACTGGGATGGGGCGAGCGCAAGTATGACGGCTATTTCATGCGTCGGTATGCGTACAGCACGCGTTATCCGGTGCTGTATCTCGGTTTTGAGACCGGGCATTGGAGTCAGACGGCGGAACGAAAAGGCAACACGGCGCGGCAACAACCAAGCGGCATCTACGCGCACCTGCGTGTGGAACTGACCCAACATGCGCAATTGGGCATGGGCGGATCGCTATCCTATGCGCTGCAGGCCGGCGCAATCTTCGGCCGTGTGCCAACCGCCATGTTGTGGCAGGCTGCGGCTAACCAGGGCTATGCGTACGATCCGTACCGCTTCACCATGCTGCATGGCGGCGAGATGATGGCAGACAAGTATGTGGCGCTGCAATCGGAATGGAACGGACAGGGAATACTATTCAATCTTATACCGGGTATACGCTGGTTGCATCTGCGCGAACTGGTGGAAGCCAAGGTGGCGTACGGCTATCTGAGCCGCCGGAATGCATTGTACTATGAGCAAAGCGGTCTTACCACGATGAACCCGCAAGGCAATCTGTATGCTGAGGTCGGCGTCGGAATCGGCAATATTCTGCGTGTCTGCGACCTCTATTCGGTATGGAGTCTGAGTCCACGGATAGAGTGGGGAATGCGTTTCCGTATCCATCTGGGTCTATAGGAATGCTCGTAGAGGGTGCATAAAAAGCCCGAATCAAGTTCTTTTTCTCTATTACGATATTCTAAATCAAAAGAAAATGCACAGTTTTTGCATTTTTATACTACTATGTATTGCATAGTTCTAAAATTTATTGTACTTTTGCAGCGGATTTAGAAATCAACATTGTGAAACCATTTAAATATTCAGAGTTATGGCAGAAAAGAAATTGACCCGTAGCAACAACAAACTGTTGGCGGGAGTATGTGGCGGAATCGCCGAGTATTGTGACGTAGATCCTACGCTGATTCGCATTGTGTATGCTGCGTTGACGATCTTCAGTGCTTGTTTTCCGGGAATCCTGCTCTATCTGGTCATGCTGATTATCATGCCGCAGGCAGAGCAACAATAGGCAACCGCCATGTTGGAGAACATCAAAAGCCAAATGCGCAAAGGGATATTGGAGTATTGTATCCTCTCTATTATCAGTAGGCAGGAAGCATATACATCCGATATCCTGGAGGCATTGCGGCAGGCAGACCTGTTGGTGGTGGAGGGCACGCTCTATCCATTGCTCTCTCGCCTGAAGAACAACGGTCTGCTGAGTTACCGCTGGCAGGAATCGAAGGACGGACCACCGCGCAAGTATTTTGCGCTGACCGAAGAAGGAAAAGAATTGCTCGGTTCGCTGGACAAAGAGTGGGCCACTATTAGTGAATCAATC
>JAEEHO010000247.1 GCA_016280845.1 Paludibacteraceae bacterium
CGTTACCCTGCAGGTAAATTATTTTCTCCGTGCCGTCTTCGGCGGTACGTACTATCGGTCCCGGTTTGGCGGGAATAGCCATTGCTGTCGCAGTCGCTGCGAAAAGCAATACTAAACTAAAAATCTTTTTCATATGAGGGTACTTCTGTAAATAAAAGTTTATTGTTATATCTATACTTACGGGCACTTCTTTAACGTACAAATTTATAGAAGAACCCTAACGCAATTACAATTTTATTCCATGTTTATCCAACCAACGCTTATCGCATTTGCTGCGTTGGTTTTCGTTCTTTGCTTTTCTGCAACCTGGAACAACTTCTCCTTTGCAGTTCTTCTTCGCGTACACAAGCCATCCTTTCTTGTTCTCGCGCAGTTGCCAACCGTCCACAGTCATCAACCAGTGCTTGTGCTCGTCGCCGCGCAAATATGTTTGCACTTTGTCGCCGTTTGGCTGTTCGCGTTCTATCATACCGGGATATGCAGGCACTCTTGCGGGTTGCTGAGCACTCATACCCATTGTCATTGCCACTATCATCGTGGCCAATAGAAATATTCTTTTCATGATTGTATTATGTTTGTTTAATATTCGCCTTTCGTCCTTTGTACGTTGTACATCGTTCCTTTGTTCATTTTATCTGTTCGCCGCTCTTACTTTTTTGAATAGTTCGCTTGCGAAGACAAAATCGTTTAGAGCCTCGTTGTCGCTCGTCATGATCTCGTGACGACTGCCTTGCCACTCTTTTTTTCCGCCTTTCATGAAGATGATGTTATCACCGATCTCCATAATCGAGTTCATGTCGTGACTATTGACAATCGTGCATATGTTGTACTCGCGGGTGATGTCTTGTATCAGGGCATCAATCACCAGACTGGTCTTCGGGTCCAGACCCGAGTTCGGCTCGTCGCAGAACAGATATTTTGGTCCCAAAACGATGGCACGTGCTATGGCCACACGTTTCTGCTGACCGCCGGATATCTCGCTTGGCATTAGGTTCCACACACGTTCCGGTATTTCCACGCGGCGCAGACAGAACTCTGCACGCGCTTGCATCTCTTCTTGCGTCTGGTGGGCGAACATCTCCATCGGGAAGAGCACGTTCTCCATTACGGTCAATGAGTCAAACAGTGCACAGCCTTGAAACAGCATTCCCACTTCGCGGTGCAACATACGTACTTCTTTGCTCTTCATCTTGGCTATGTCGCGTCCGTCGTAGAGGATCGAACCGCTATCCACACCGTGTAGGCCTATCAGACTTTTCATGAAGACCGTTTTGCCCGAACCCGACTGACCGATGATCATGTTCACCTCACCGTCGCGCAGTTCGGTGGAAACATGGTTCAGCACCACATTCCCCTCAAAACTCTTTACTATATCTTTGACTTCAATCATAATAGTAACTTACTTAGTATCAAATCCAGGAACAAGATCATTATGTTGCTGTTCACCACGGCGTTTGTACTTGCACGACCGACATCCAGTGCGCCGCCGCGTGCGAAATAGCCGTAATAACTACTCATGCTCGTGATGACAAACGCAAACACCAGCGCTTTGATGATGGCGTACCACACAAAATACGGATTGAACGCATATTGCACGCCCAGCAGATAATCGTGTATCGTGATGATGTCTGTGAATGCACCTACACCCCAGCCGCCTATCAGTCCGGCTGCTGTGGAAATGATTACCAACAGGGGCATCATGCTCATGAATGCTATTATCTTCGGCAGAATCAGGTAGTTGGCGCTGTTCACACCCATTATTTCCATTGCGTCTATCTGCTCCGTGATTCGCATTGTACCAATCTCCGAAGCGATATTACTACCCACTTTGCCGGCTAGAATCAAACAGAGAATAGTGCTCGAGAACTCCAGCAACAGTGTGTCACGCGTCAGCAGGCCGACGATGTATGTCGGCAGCAGCGGGTTTTCCGTGTTGGTCTTGGCTTGTATGGTCAGAATAGCACCGATAAAAACCGAGATTAACAATACAATCGGCAAGGATTGAAGACCTTGTTTCTCCAGTTCACGGCTGTATTGTCGCCAGAACATACGCTGTCTGTCGGGTAAACGCAGTACGCGTCCCATCAGCAACATGTACTCTCCTATATGTCTAAAGAATTGCATATTGGCTTTTCTGTAAATTGCTTAATATAATTGATAGCATGGGAACTTCTTAGACGTGAAATTTAGAGAAGTGCCCATACTTATCCAAACTATAAACGGCCGCAAAAGTACAAAAAAAAATCCGAATGAGCAAATAAAATGAATTTTATTTTGCTATTTGCAAGTTTTTGTTGCTATTCCGGCAATTTAACTTTCTCAACTTTCTCAAGAGTCTCATGCAAATATTTATACTTCTACCATTCGCCCTTTCGCCATTATAAAATTCACTTTTATTTGCATATCCCAAATATTTGTAGTACCTTTGCACCCGTTTTCGTAAATCGTACATTTTCAAACCGTACAATCAATCGTTAAATCGTAAATCACTTATATGGTACAATTTTTTACGGCGTTGTTACTGGGCTTGCTGACGATACTTGACCCTTGCACACTGATGACCAGCATCACCGCCATAAGTTATATAGACAAAGAAATCAACAACCGACGCAAGGTGTTGGCCAACGGTGCGATGTTCGTACTCGGCAAACTGGCAACCTACGTACTGCTGAGTATCCCTTTCCTGATGGGCGCGCAAACCGATGGAATCCAGCGTGTTCTCAATCGTTGGGGCGAGCCCGTTCTGGCGGCCTTTCTGCTCATTTGCGGAATCGTGCTGCTCTTCAGCGGACATCATCACCATAAACATGATCACGGCGTTAGCCGTTGGCTCAAGGATACTGATAGCAAGGAGAGTTGGCTTTGGTCATTTATCCTGGGTATCTTCTTCGCCATCGCTTTTTGTCCGCATCGTTTGGTCTATTTTTTGACAATGATAGATATCGCTTTGACCTTGCCCAGCACGTGGAATTGGACAATGCCGTTTGTCTTTGGCCTCGGCACAGGTCTGCCTATCATGCTGATTGCGTGGTTGGTAAGTTATAGTGCTGTCAATATTGCCAAATTGTCAAGCAACATGCAGGCTTTCGAGAAATGGTTCCGCCATATCTGTGCCGCTTTGTTCCTTGTCCTGGGTGTCTATCTGACCGTTCATTGTTTCATTGAGGCGCACGAAGGGCGTGCGGACAATCACCACCATCATATCGAACTCTTTCAACACGAATAAACGTGGCATCAGAAGGTTTTCGCTTTCGACAGTTCTATGTGCGGCATGACCGCTGCGCAATGAAAGTAGGCACCGACGGTGTCCTTCTCGGTGTGTGGGCTCCAATCGCCAATCAAACAGGCAATAAACAATCGCCAATGAGCAATGAGCAATCTCCACTCACCAATATCTTAGATATTGGTACCGGTTCAGGACTTATAGCCCTCATGCTGGCGCAGCGATGCCCTTCGGCGCATATCGATGCTATCGATATTGACGCTGAGGCTGTCGCGCAAGCGAAGGAGAACTTTGCGGACTCAGTCTTCCGCCTTCAGCTTTCAGCCTTTCAATCCCGTCTCCAAGATTGGCAAATTGTAAATGATAAATGTTCAGATGGCAAGTCATACGATTTGATCGTTTCTAATCCTCCGTATTTTCAGAATAGTCTGAAGAATCCCGATCCGGGGCGTAAAACGGCACGCCATACCGATAGTCTTTCGTTCGAAGAACTGATAGCCCATAGCGTGCGTTTGTTGGCGGAGAATGGCGTTTTTGCTCTTATCCTGCCCGCCGAGGCAGAAGAAGAAATACGAACGATAGCATCTGCCGCAGGGCTGCAACTTGTGCGCGTCACGCGCGTTTATTCTAAGGAGTCCAAGCCCGCAAGGCGAGTTCTCTTATCTTTCTGCCGTCAGCCTTCAGTTTTCAGTCCTATCGAGGATAAACTTATTCTTGAAGATGACAAAGGCGGCCGAAGCACGCAATACCAAGAATTAGCAAAGGAATTCTACCTATAAACCGCTTCGCAGATTCGCTGAAAAAGAAAAGACTAAAATGCTCCGACTATACGAAACATTTTAGTCTTTATTCTTTTAGCAGGCATAGCCTGCGGTCTTTGCTCTTTCTGCGCAGCAGTCTTATTTCGCTACATTGACAGCGCGAACCTCGCGGATGACAGTCACTTTGACTTGACCCGGATAGGTCATTTCATCCTGGATGCGCTTAGCCAAATCGAATGAGAGGAGCTCGGTGTCCTTGTCGCTGATCTTGTCTGCGCCGACGATGACACGCAGTTCGCGTCCGGCTTGAAGTGCGTAGGTCTTGACAACGCCCGGGAACGACATAGCCATGTTCTCCAGGTCGTTCAAACGTTTTACATACGACTCTACAATTTCGCGACGTGCGCCCGGACGTGCGCCCGAGATAGCATCGCAGGCCTGTACGATAGGCGCAATCAGGGTCTTCATTTCACATTCATCGTGGTGAGCACCTACGGCGTTGCAGATATCTGGTTTCTCGCCGAACTTCTCGCAGAGTTTCATACCGAGTTCTGCGTGCGGCAGTTCGACATCTTCGTCAGCCACTTTACCGATATCGTGGAGCAGACCAGCGCGTTTTGCAGCCTTGACATTGAGTCCGAGTTCTCCGGCCATAGCGGCGCAGAGGTTGGCTGTTTCGCGTGCGTGCTGCAGCAGGTTCTGACCATAAGACGAACGATACTTCATCTTACCAACAAGGCGTACGAGTTCCGGGTGCAGACCGTGAACACCAAGGTCGATGGTGGTGCGTTTACCTACTTCGACAATCTCTTCTTCCACCTGTTTGGTCACCTTAGCCACCACTTCCTCGATACGAGCCGGGTGGATACGTCCGTCCTGAACGAGTTGGTGCAACGACAGACGTGCAATTTCACGGCGTACAGGGTCAAAAGCGGAGAGGGTGATTGCTTCCGGCGTATCGTCCACAACAATCTCGACACCGGTAGCTGCTTCGAGCGCACGGATATTACGTCCTTCACGGCCGATGATACGGCCTTTGACTTCGTCATTTTCGATATGGAAGACTGAAACGGTGTTTTCTGCTGCGGTTTCCGAAGCCACACGTTGAATGGTCTGAATGATGATTTTCTTGGCTTCTTTGTTAGCCTCGAGACGTGCGTTATCCATGATTTCGTTGACGTAGGACATTGCGGCTGTTTTAGCTTCGTCCTTCAGCGCTTCTACGAGTTGCTTTTTAGCCTCTTCTGCGCTCATGCCGCTCAGTTGTTCGAGCTGCTTTTCTGCTTCATGGTGTAGTTTCTCTACTTCTTGCTGCTTGTAGTCGAGAGCCTGTTGGCGTTGCTCGATCTGTTGGCTGCGTTGGTTCACTTCGTTGAGACTGCGTTGAACGTCACCTTGTCGCTGGTTGAGCTGTTGCTCGCGTTGTTGCAGGCGCTGCTCTTGTTGCAGTATACGCTTGTCCTGTTCACGGACGGCGTTGTCGTGCTCCAGCTTTAGGGCGATGAATTTCTCTTTAGCCTCAACCATTTTGTTTTTCTTCACCATCTCAGCCTCTTCTTCGGCCTTTTTCAGAACGCTGATGCCGGCCATGCGGGCGATGAGATAGTAGCCGCCTGCTCCGAATAGGATACCCACGACGGCACAAATGATTGCAGTAATTACCATTGTTTGTTATTTGTTAAATGAGTTAGTTGTTATTTGTTATTGTTTATTTATTGCGTTGTTTATTAGTTCGTTCAGTTTCTTCAGTTCTTGTTCTACGGGCGCAATACTCTTGTCGCGTGCGTCCGATTGCAGCGAAACGGCTACTTCCAAAGCCGTGTACATCCATAGTTGTTCAGCAGAAGCGTTTGGTCGCAATTTGAGGTAGTACTGAAATCGTCGGTTCAGCAACGCCGCTGCGTCACGGTAGTTCTGTTCCGCTTCGCGTGGCACATCCAGTCCGACTGAGTGTGCATCCAATTTCAATGTGATATGTTGTGTGTCAGTTGGCAATTGATAATTGACAATTGATAATTATTTCTTCAGTGCAGCGATGGCGCGATCGACTTGTGCAATCAGCGCAGTCAGACGTTTCTGTGCTTCTTCGCTATTCTCTGCTGAAGTCATGGCATTAGCTGTTGCCAAGCGCTTGTTCTGTTGCTGGAGAGCCATTAGTTCGCTGTGTGTGCGAATGAGTTCTTCTCGTTGAAGTTCGCTCTCCTTTCGCAACCGGGCGTACTTCTCTTGCAACGCCGCGTAGCGTTCCAGTAACTCATGAATATTGGCCGAGAGCAGTTCTAGCGTTTGCATTTCAGTCTTTATGCTTTTAGCACAACGGTCTATTAGAACGAGTATCCTACGCCCAGACCGATGACGCCCTTGAATTGAACACGCTCAGCTTCTACGCCGTTCTTGTCGGCAATCAGCGTACCGTTGTAGTACTTCATGCTGGTCTGGAGTGTTACTTGCAGGCACTTGAGGAACTGGTAACTCAAGTTGACATCCCAGTCTACATCAAAGTGACCGAAGTAACGGTTCTTGTTCGAATATTCGAAATAATCGGTGTAACTTCCTACGCCGTTAGCAGCCTCGTAAATCTCCTTGGCATTGAAACCTTTGCCCTGATACGGAGTGAAGAGGGCGAGGGTGGTACCCAGTTTGAAATCCTTGTAGGTATAAGCGATGGCGCCCTTGAAACTCAAACCGAGCTCAGCGCGGTAGTTGCGGTAGATCTTCTCTCCGGTATTTTCGTCGTATCCGTAGGTACCGTAACTCTTTTGCAACTCTTCGCGCAGGTTGTAGCCGGTGGTACCCATTGCAGCATCGTACTCGGCGCTGTACTTGGTGTTCCAGGCATCGCCGATATAAGCGGTGGAGATACGACCTGCTACAGGCGACAAATAGATAGAGAAGTCTGCGCCGTTGTAACTCTTTTTCCAATCGAGACCGAGGGAAATATCGGTATAGGAAGGAGCGAGCCACTTGGAGATAGCGGGGTTGTAACCCGTTACATAGTTGCGACCGATAGCGTACTGGCTTTGGAACGAAGCGAGAGCGGTCAGATACAGCGTCTCCTTGAATTCCCAACCGAACTTGGTGGCCAGTTTGATGTTATCGCTGGATTTTTGGAAGGCGTCTTCGTCCTGGTCGATCCAAGTCATACCGTAATCGGTGTCGAAATTGGTTTCCCAAGCGATGGCATCCTTTTTATATAAAAGGTGTAGTTTAGCGTAAATGATGCCGTTGACGTTGTTTTTACCGCCGGCAGCCCAGTTGATGAGGCCTGTGGCTGCGGCGTTGAGGCCGACAGTACCATCAAATTTCCACGGACTTTCTTTTTTTACCTGCTGCAGTTCCTCACCGGCAGCCTGTGCTGCTTCGGCATTTCCTGTTACCGTAGCTTTGTCTACGTCTTGAGCAGACAGTGTCAGCGCTACAAGAGCGCACAACGAAAAAGATAAAAATACGCGTTTCATAATACCCCGAAATTATTTAAAGTTTGTTTGTTGTATTGATTGGTTTTTTAGAAGCGTTTGTGCCTTTTTGGACATTTTCTAAAAACCGACTGCAAAATTAGTAAAAAAAAATGATATACGCAAATAATAGTGCAATTTTTCTGCATTTTCATATAGTTATCGGTCTCGTAACGGTCTCGTAACGGTCTCGAGTATTGTCTAGGAATCTCTCGAAACCGGCTCGATAATCTCTCGGAAACCCCTTGATAAAACCTTGATAAAATCCTTATAATGTACAAAGGGCGAATGGGCTAATGGACGAAAGGTGAATGTGATGGCAAAATACACTATATCCGTTCCGTTATCATAACAAACATACAGAAAACACAGAATAATGCAATAAAATTGATAAAATATTTGTGTATATGATTTTAATTTGCTAATTTTGCGGCCGAATTTATTGACGGATTAAAACCTTAACTCATTACGAAAACGACCACGTCTAATATAATAAGGAAACGCATTTTCGCTGTGATGACAGCCCTCTGGGCTGCTGTTCTTTTGTGTTCGGCAGCGAATGTCAATCTCAATTTCTTTGTCGGTAGTACCAAAGTGCATAGCGAGTCCGTTGCAGCAAACGGAACGTACACTCTTTCGTCATTTGTGTCCGGTGATACATTTGGAACATGCAGAGGATGGACTTTTGCCGGGTGGAACATGGGAACATCGGTTCATGAAGGCGATAATCCGACGGTAGTAACAACGGTAACGCCGAGAGCGAATCTCAATCTCTACGCAGTATTCAGCAAGGCTGGCGCTTATTCGTCCTATATCGACTGCTCGTTGTGGGACGTGGCGTTGGATGCGTTGGACGGAACGATAAGTGGCTATTCTACGCAAACGACCATGCTGACAGAGACATCTGCCGGCGCGGCTATAGATCTTCCTACTGCCGGTTTGGGCGGCGGATCGTGTGCCGGTTGGTCGTTCTACGGGTGGCATCGTGATTCGATAGTGAAGGCAACTACAACGGTGCCGAGCATCTGCGCTAATCCTTATTATCCGGCGAAGGACGGTGAGAAACTCTATGCCGTGTATCATACAGATGCGGAATACGAGTTGGTAGAGTCTGCAGATGATTTGGAAGAAGGCAAGTACCTGATAGTGTATTGCCTGAACGAACGTCTGTACCGACCGCTCACTCCGTTTGATACTTTGAAGAGCGGCTACCATCATCTGAAGACCTATGATATGCTGGAGATGCAGTCCGGTACTCCTTTTGTTTATGTATTGAAGAACCCTGAGGCTTACGCTGTATGGACGCTGAGCGGCTCTGCGGGTAATTGGCACTGGAAGAATGACTACGCGAATAAGTACCTGTATTTTGCGGACAATAACACGGATATCTACATGTCGGATGTGCCCGGTGGTTCGTTCACGTTGACAATACCCGATTCGGATAATAAGTTTGATATAGAATCAGAAGGTCGCCATCTGGATGTGTGGGATATGGGAACCCATCTTGGCGGTTATCCGTCCTTCAGCGGCGAAGCTATCTACCTCTACAAGCAGAAAACAGCGGCGACCTATTCGTCCTACACGAAGTGTAAATCTTATGTCATTCTGCACGCTTGCGGCGGACGTCTGAATGCGCCGGGAAAACCAGCAGAGAAGACTTACACAGAGGCATCTGCGGGTGACGGCATCGAACTGCCGACCGCTACGGGCGATTGCGGATGGGCCTTCCATGGCTGGAAAGAAGGGTCGGAGGCAAGTCTGACACGCGGCATGTCTTGCGCCGTTATTTCGGCAGGGACGGTCTATCATCCTCAACATGACACGGTGCATCTGTATGCGGTCTATCAGCGTCTGACGGGCAATTTTAATCTTATGCCACAGACGGATCCTGTTTCGCTGGCTGGCGGCGACACCTATCTTGTTTCTTGCTACGGCGGAGACGGTAGCGGCGATGGCCAAATGTTCAAATGGTTGATGTCGGCAGAGCCGAGTGGCAATTGGCGAAAAGCCAAGAAAGGCTATGCGCCTGCGAACACCGAAGGACTATTACAGACATCCGACTCGTCGCTCATGTGGGTGTTTGCGCAAACTTCGTATGGCTATTCCCTTCGCAGTGTGTCGGCGAACAAGTATCTGGACACAAGATCCAACGGTTTGCCTCTGGTTGACCGTCCTTATAGTCTGCATGTTATCAATGCCAAACAGGACGGATATGCTGTGGTTGTCGGCCTCGATGAATATTCGCGTATCTATTATGACAGGATTGACGGAGTGTTCAAGGCGAAGGGACAAACCGTTAAGAATGGTCGATACAACCCGTACGTCTATCTCTATCGCAGCGAGAAAGATTTTGCTTCGCGGCCGCAGTGTGATCGGACGGTCTATCTGGATGCTTGCAGCGGAGTGGCGGACACTACTTCGTTGACCGAGGAAGCACTTAACTCCGGAGTCGAACTGCCGGAGGCGTACGTGGGTGTCGATTGCTCCAGAGAAGGGTGGACTTTTGTCGGATGGGTGCACCAGCCTGTCCGTGAAGTGACCAAAGACAGTACCTTCGTCCGTGAATCGGCGCACGCGCTCTATCAGCCGCTATCGGCCAACGACACGCTATATGCGGTTTATCGGAACAAGTCCGACTATTATTCTTATCCTGATTGCCATCAAAGTTTGGACGCTATCTATTGGGAAAAAGATGGTTCGGGCAACTGCTTCGTGACGGTCGAGTCTTATGTGCTGACCGGAGAACCGGAAATGCACGGCTCTGTGGGTTCGCCTGTGTTGCAGGCCGACGGAACCTATCGCATCCAATACGATCCTACTATGTTGCCGCCATGCTCCAGAACGGAAGTGGCGTGGGATAATACGTCCGTTCAACTTCGTGTGCCGTTCATAGTCAATAGTAATACTTCTTCTTTGGAACTCTTGGAGGCACGCGTGTGCGATAGTTGCGACATATATGTTATGACGGGCAACACGTTCACGGTGGACGAAGACCACACGCTGCACATGCTGACCGTGCAAGACGGAGCAACGCTGAGTGTGGAGGACGGCTATACGCTCAATCTTCAGTCGCTCGTTCTCTTC
>JAEEHO010000248.1 GCA_016280845.1 Paludibacteraceae bacterium
ACTTAACAAGACTTCATTCATTCAGTCATATGTCAATAATCCAAACAGGGGCATCACTTAGTGTGGTGCCTCTATTGGCTTGTATGGTTGGCAGTGATTACACCAAAACGGCATGTTCTTCATTCTGGTCTATCTTGGAACTGTTCGAACAAAAGAAGCGCGTCGAACGCGGTTGGTTTCCCAAGAATCCGAATAAGAAGAAGTAATATGCTTTCAGATTTCAGATTTTCCCCCTTACCGAGGGGGACGGGGTGTGTATTTTACTCCTCGACTTTCGCTTTAGGTATAAAGTTGGTAAATAGAGCTTCGCGGAGAGGACCGAAATCAAGGTCCGGCTTTGGCATGTACAAATCCTCGTAGTTCTCATAAATAAATACAATCAATTGCCCTACCCAAAAACCGCGTTAGATAGATGGTCGTACCATCTTTTAATGTCATCTTAGTATAACCGAGGGTGAAAGGTGGTTTATTCCGATTGTAACTACTAGAATATTCATCTACAGGCCATCTTCTTACTATTCCACCGAATTTCCACTCCTTGACCTCTTCCCCGCTAAAGGTAAGAGAATATTCTCCGTGCTTGTAAACAAACTCCATTTCCTTGTTAAACGTAAGGACAGAATCTTTGTCCCACAAGAAATGCTAGATACAGCAATGAGCAGAGAATCCAAAGAAAAAAGCGATACTTAATAGTATGGGTAGCACTATTAAAGCCGCTATAGGACTCTCCCCTTTAATCACACTTACAATAATATATAGGGTAGCCCCAATGCAAGGAAAACCAAAAGCTATAAAGAAAAAGAACTGGCCGAGGAACAGCTCGAGTGCCCTGAACCATGTACATTTAAACTCCATTTTATACCTTTCTTCTTTTTAAAATCACAGTAATCAAAATCTCTGCAAAGGTACTGCTTTTTTCTAAAATATGCAAATATTAGAGATTATTTTTGAGATTCTCGCGGAGGATGGCCTGAATGAAGTTGTCCAGCTTTGAATACTGCTTGCGGCGCAAGACGGATGAACCCGGTTCGGGTTTCTTCTGGAAAGGCGCTTCGGAATCCGGACGTTTGAACTGCGCATAGAAACGGCGGCGGAAATCCTCGAGTTGTTCGCGGAGATCGAGGATATGCGTGCGCTGTTCCTGCGGCATAGCAGCTAGTTCGTCATCGGTCAGTTTGCCGGCACGGATGATTTCGGAACTGAGAAGACTGATTTGTCCGAAATGACGCATATTGGCGCGTTCAGCGCCTTTGGCCGGGGTTTTCTTGAAATCACGAGGATTAGCAACAACATAGGACTCTTGGACGCCTTCTTTAAGGATGGCTCCATTGGGTGCGCGGAACTTCTTCTGACGCATGATAATATTGCCTTCTTTCGTTAGTTTTCCGTGCATTTCACGGACGGGTGCATGGAGTGTTGCTTTTGACATAAAATGGCATGATTTTTGCGGGATTAATACTATATTTCTTTGGTCTCTGCCATTTTGGCAGAATACCCACATTTTCTTAGTTTTACATAGGCTGAATATCGCGCTAATAACGCGGTAATCACCCGCTAATAACGCGCTTATCACGCGCTTTTGGCTCTGAAACACCCCTAGCCACCTCGGTAAGGGGGATTCCCTGGAGAGAGCAACTCCCCTACTCGCTCAAGTTGGAATTATCCCTACTCTAAAACGAGTGCAAAGGTACTGAAAATATTTGAAATGGACAAATAAATTGAGAAAAAAGTTAAGGAAAGAAAGTTGGAGATATGAAAAACTAGAAAATCCAGAATATCCGGACCGCTACACTGATCTGGAAAGACCGGAGAAACAAATCCTGGAGAAGAAAGCGGGCGATGGCATTGCCCTGAAACAGAACAAGAAAGGAAGCACGAAACTGAAGTTCCGCGAACAGAATGAAAAAATAATAACAGAAAAACTTGTGTATATCGGAAAAGAGTTGTAATTTTGCAGTCTAAAATTGATACTCTATGAAATGTTATAAAAGAAACAAACTTGAAAGCGAAATCAGAAATCCACAGCCTCAATATTTCCTTCTAGAGGAGGAAAATTTCTGGACTTCTGTGCGTTATGATCTTACAACAACTTTCGCCATCCCATGGTATGCCTATCTCATATTAGCGGTTATATTCGCGGGGGCAATTATTGCCGGCGAATGGTTTGCCACACTGATTATGTTGGGAGTGCTTATTATTGCAATGTTCGGAAGTGCACTTGTTGTGGCATCTTCGTATCAAAAAGTAGCAAAAATAGGCACATACATCGGATTTGAAGAAGATGGCGTGAAGTACTTGGTGCCGGATGGTGAAGAAGATGAAGATGGAAAAATTCATGTCATTATAGCTACCTCTGCCCCGTGGTATGAGTTGGATGAGATTAAAATCTTTGATTCATTCATGGTGTTGTGTTTCGTGGGGACAAGCGAACTCGGCCATGCCTATGTACCGTTGGCTTCTATTGATAACATAGACCATGTAATGGAGAACATTTTGGCATATTGGAAACAGAATGCACAAGACAAACCTACAGGCAAGATAGACCGTCGTCTGCTGCTGTTGATTATAGTTATCGTTTCTACTGTACTGAAACTTATTCTCAAGTATTTTAAGTACAAAAACGGTTAATCAATAAACAACTTTTTTACATATTATTTGGATATGTGGTATTGACTGCGTGTCAGAAAGTTACATCAACGGCCGAAACAAACATAGAAGGGAAAGCGGGCAATGGCATTGCCTTGAAACGGACATAGAACAACCCCACACAACTTCACTCAAGAGAGGAGAAAGGCGTGAGGCGGATGGAAAGCGGCGGAATACCGCCGCAAACAGGACAAGGAGAAAAAGGAGAGGCCGAGATAATAGTATCTCAGATAATAAACGAAACAAGCCGGATACCATCCGGCACAATTAACATAGAAAGGAAAGCGGGCAACAGTATTGCCCCAAAACAGACAAGGAAAAAAACACCTTTTTGACGAAAAAAACGGAACACTCTTGCATATATGGGATTTTTTTACTAATTTTGCGGCGGTTTTTGCGTATATACGCGCAGAGTGCACGTTTATTAGCGCATATATGAACGCGAGGACAAGCGCAAAAACGACTTATTTACAACGATTATGGCAGATGATAAAAAGATAATTTTTTCGATGGTAGGCGTGAGTAAGACCTACCCTCCCCAAAAACGAGTTTTAAACAACATTTACCTCAGTTTCTTCTATGGCGCCAAGATCGGTATTATCGGTCTGAACGGTAGCGGTAAATCGACATTGATGAAGATTATCGCCGGTGTAGAGAAGGAGTATCAAGGAGAAGTGGTTTTCTCGCCGGGCTATTCGGTAGGATACCTGGAGCAGGAACCGCACCTGGATAACAACAAGACCGTCCGCGAGGTAGTGCAAGAAGGTGTTAAGGACGTGACGGATCTGTTGGCCGAGTATGACGCAATCAACGTAGCGTTCGGCGAACCAGATGCTGATTTCGACAAACTGCTGGCACGTCAAGCCGAACTGCAAGACAAACTGGATGCAGCGGACGCATGGAATCTGGACCAACGCCTGAACCTCGCGATGGCCGCTTTGGCTTGCCCGCCTGCGGATGCCAATGTAGCCACCTTGTCCGGAGGTGAGCGCCGCCGCGTGGCGCTGTGCCGTCTGTTGCTCAGCAAACCGGATATATTGCTGCTGGACGAGCCGACCAACCACTTGGACGCAGAGAGTATCGACCGATTGGAGAAAATACTGCAAGACTACGAAGGAACAGTTATCTGCGTTACGCACGACCGTTATTTCCTGGATCACGTAGCCGGTTGGATCTTGGAGTTGGATCGCGGCGAAGGTATTCCTTGGAAAGGCAATTATTCGGGTTGGTTGGAGCAGAAAGCTGCCCGCATGGCGCAAGAGGAGAAGCAGGCCAGCAAGCGTCGCAAGACTTTGGAACGCGAGTTGGAATGGGTACGCATGGCGCCGAAAGCACGCCACGCCAAGTCTGCAGCCCGTCTGAATGCATATGACAAGATGTTGAACGAAGAACAGAAAGAGCGCGAGGAGCGTCTGGAGATATTCATTCCTAACGGTCCGCGTTTGGGTAACAAGGTTATAGATGCAGAGGGCGTTGCCAAATCGTTTGGTGAACGCGAACTGTTCCATGATATGAACTTTGTTCTTCCGCCAAACGGCGTTGTGGGCGGGAATGGTCCGAACGGTGCGGGCAAGACTGCCCTCTTCCGCATGATTATGGGTATGGAGAAGGCCGACAAAGGTACGTTCAGCGTAGGCGAGACTGTCAAAATCGGCTATGTGGACCAACAGCACTCAAATATAGATCCGGAGAAAACCGTATTCCAAACCATCGCCAACGGCACGGAGTGTATTCGCGTTGGCGGCAAAGAAGTGAATGCACGTGCTTACTTGAGCCGATTCAACTTCACCGGCGCAGACCAGGAGAAGAAGTGCGGCGTGCTGTCGGGCGGTGAGAGAAACCGCTTGCATCTGGCCCTTACGCTGAAGAGCGAAGCCAATGTGCTGTTGCTGGACGAGCCGACCAACGATATA
>JAEEHO010000249.1 GCA_016280845.1 Paludibacteraceae bacterium
ATAATAATAGGAAGTATGTCTGCAACGGAAAACGACGGCAGGAGAGTGGAGTCGGGTGATGCGGACCGCTGACGGCTATGCATCAAGCGGATATTCTTCCTGTTCTCAACCATCCAGACAATAACCATCAGAACCGCCTGGTAGAGCGTGTAATAGACTTGTACTGCGTTGTGGTCGAAATGGCGCATCATATACTTGTCGTACAATCCGGAACAAGCACCCAGCAGGATGGCCAAAGCCAAGCAGATATAGTATTTGTTGTCGTGTATCTTACTTTTGAGTCCTCTCTTGCCGGCAGTATGCTGCGGTTTCTTGAAGGAGAAAGCGAAGATGCTGCCTATTGCCAGCAAGACTCCTGCCCACTGCCAACTGTTCAATCGCTCGCCGAAGATGAGCAATGCGCCGATAAGTGTCCACATCGGACGTGTGGCTTGCCACGGACTGACGACCGAGATAGGCAGATGTTTGAGTGACATGTATGAGAAGATCCAGCTGCACAGCACGATACACGATTTGACGAAAGTCAGCAAGTGAGCATGCCATTCCATCTCGGGCACGAAGAAAAGAGTGTCGATCATCATCTGAGGACACACGCGCGAGAGAATCAACGGGACACTAAGTATCAGACTGCTAATCAATACGCTGAGCGTCAGCACATTTATAACACGTTGGTTGCGCAACGCAATCTTCTTACTAATATCATATCCGCCCAAACACAGGGCGGATATGAAAGCGAGTAAAACCCACACGGTTTGTTAATGTTTAATGAGTTATGTGTGATGTGTAGTGTTACTTGTACAAGAATCGTTTGATGGATTTCTTAGGCGTTTTCTCGAACGGTTTCTCCTGTACCTCGATATTCGATATCTTGCTATAGGAAGGAATCAACTTGTTGAGTTTCTCGAGATTAGCGCGCATGATCTGCTGGATTTCTTCGAGCGTTTTGCTCTTGGTCTGCGCCTCGTCAGGGAAGACGAGCGCCACCAGTTTGCCTTCGCGTTCGATAACCAGCGATTCGCCTACCGCCTCCTGGTTGTTGAGTTTGTCCTCTATCTCTTCCGGATAGATATTCTGTCCGCTTGCACCGAGAATCATGGTCTTGTTGCGTCCCTTGAGGTAGATATTGCGCTTCTTGTCCATACGTCCCAGGTCGCCGGTGCGCATCCATCCGTCTTCGGTGAAAACAGCCTTGGTGGCCTCGGGGTTCTTGTAATAACCGAGCATGACGTTCTCGCCCTTAACGAGAATCTCGCCGATACCGGCCTCGTTGGGTTCGTCTATCTTGACATCCATGTTCATCACCGGAACACCGCCGGAACGTGCCTTGAAGTACTTAGGCGGATTGCCACCGATGAGCGGTCCGCACTCGGTCATGCCGTAGCCGATGGAGAGTGGAAAATGGATATCCATGAGACATTTCTCGACGATAGGATTCATGGCAGCGCCGCCGCAGATGAAATAGCGCAGACGGCCTCCGAACGCGTTGCGCAGACCCTTCTTGACGCTGCTCTTGAGTATACTGCCCACGATAGGCGTGTGCCAGAAGGCGCGAATAATCTTCTTGCTGAGCGTCGGGTCGAGTTTGGTCTTGTAGATCTTCTCGATCACCAACGGAACGGTTACCACCAGGTAGGGTTGCACTTCCTTGAGTGCCTTGAGCAGAATACTCGGCGTAGGCGTTTTGGTCAGAAAATAGATGTGCGTACCGCAGCTGAGCGGGTAGAGCATCTCGCACACCTGGCCGAACATATGTGCCAGCGGAAGCATGGAAACGAGGTTCTGTCCCGGGTCAACAGGCAGAATCTTCATGCCTATCTCGATATTGTTGCTGATAGAGCGTCCGTTGAGCATAACGCCCTTAGGCGAACCTGTAGAACCGCTGGTGTAGTTGATGAGCGACAATATGTCCGGGTCGGCAGAGAAATGTATGTCTTCGGCCTGGATGCCGTATGGGAATTTCTTTTTGAAGATTGTGTTCAGTTCCGTTTCCTCGGGCACGCTGACACCTTGTGCCGCATAGAGCGGTCTGAAATCTTCGAGCGAGACGACAGCCTTGATGCCGGCAGGCATGGTCTGTTTCTGCAACTCCTTCCAAACATATGGTCCGACAAAGAGAAGCTCCGAATCGGAGTGGTCCAACAGATGGGCTATGTCGTCTGCAGTGAAGTCCTGCAAAATGCTGACGCACACGCCTTCGTAAGCAGCGATAGCGAGATAAGCGACAGCCCAGTTAGCACAGTTGCGACCGCAAAGCGCGATCTTGCTACCTGCCTTCAATCCCAACGAGTCAAACAAACAATGCAGGCGCAACATTTCCGTAGCCAAATCACCAAAGGAATACTCGTGCTCCTCCCCATAGTCCGTCAATGCCGGGTCGTTCCACTGGTGTAGCATTACCTCTGTGAGGTAGTGTAGATAGTGTTGTTGCATAGCGAAAACAAATTAAATTACGTTAAAAAATACGTTGCAAAGGTAGTAAAAAATGGCGAAAGGCGAAAGGTGAAAGGCGAAATGAAACGATTTTTTTAGGGAAAATAACACTTTTTTAGTAATAAAGTGCTCACACTCTTGCATATATGAAATATTTTTTATACCTTTGCCGCACATTTTGTAAAATAGGCTAAAAATCTACAAATTGGAACATTGCCGTGAAGGACTTTAGTTTGGACATATATCGCGAATTGTTGGAGAGCCTGCAGCGCAAAAGATACGAGTTGATTTCGTATTCGGACTATGTTAAGGCGAAGGGGCAAGAAGACGAAAAGACGAATGAGAGAAAATTTGTGATATTGCGGCACGATGTGGATGCGCGGCCGGAGAACAGTCTGCGGACGGCGCAGATTGAGCACGCGATAGGTGCCAGGGCAACGTATTATTTTCGTGTCGGCAAGGAGAGTAATAATCCTTCTGTTATCAAGGCCATTGTGCAATTGGGACATGAGATAGGTTACCACTATGAGGATATGAGCTTGTGCGGCGGAGATGTGGACGAGGCGTTGGAACATTTTCAGACATGGCTGGACTATTTCAGGCAGTACTATTCGGTGGAGACAATCTGTATGCATGGTGCGCCGACAAGCAGGTGGGATGGTAAGGATCTGTGGAAGAAATATGACTACAAGACATTAGGTGTGAAAGGTGAACCGTATTTGGATACAGACTTCAGCGATGTGTTCTACCTGACGGATACAGGACGTTGTTGGGACGGATGCAAGGTGAGTGTGCGCGACAAGATACCGCAGTATCAGGACGAGTGGACCAAGCGGGGATGGACATGGCACACGACAACGGAACTGCTTGAGGCAGTAAAAGCCGACCGGTTGCCGCCACATGTGATGATAACCACCCATCCGCAGCGTTGGACCAACAACAACGGACAATGGTGGCGCGAACTGATACTGCAGACGGCGAAGAACGTTGTAAAACGAATGATAGCAAGATAACCTCGACAAAACCTCGACAAAACCCCAGTATCATGAAAAACAAAAAAACAGAACATATAGATACGAAATGCCATATGATTAAACCTTTAAACTTTGCATTAATCGGAGCAGCAGGATACATAGCTCCGCGACACATCAAAGCAATTGCAGACACAGGAAACAACCTGATGGTGGCTTAC
>JAEEHO010000250.1 GCA_016280845.1 Paludibacteraceae bacterium
ACGGATACATATTGCTGCCGGACGATTGGCGTTTGCCGCAAGGATTAACGTTCCGTCCGCAGGCCAATAACTGGGTTTCCAATAATTACACCGCGTCCCAATGGATGCAAATGGAGCAGCACGGCGCTGTGTTCCTGCCGGCCGCCGGTGTGCGTCGCGGCAGAGAATTGCTGGGAAAAGGCGAGATGGGTGCAACGTGGTCGTCCACTATGTACCAGCAGGACGGCAAGGGTGAAGTGAATGCCAAGATGGTTTATTTCATGATTGCCAAGGCGAGCGCGAACATGTACGACACATGGAAACGCGGATTCTCCGTGCGACTGGTGACCAGTCTTGCCAACGCTGAAATAATTAAAGCACAACCCGTAACGCAATATACGGTGACTCGTCCGACTACGCAACAAACCACCAATAAGCCGGTATATCAGCAAACGACGTCGCGGCCTACCTATCAACAGCAGACGACGCAGCCTGTTTATCAGCAAACGCAACCGAAGAATGAGACCGTGACCGTGGCCGGAGTACTGCCGGGACTATTCAGCATAGCGGCCGGCCGGCAGGTACAGTTCGCGCAAGGAAACGTGCAGTACCAGCCTTCGACGAACACATGGCGCTTTGCGGACAACCAATACGACCGAGTCGGCGACGAAGAAGTGGGCAATGTGTATGACGGTGGTCAGAAATGCCAAAATGAGAAAATCAAAAGCAAAGTATATACCGGTTGGCTGGACTTGTTCGGTTGGGGAACGGGCAACAATCCGACCGAATACAAGATGGTGCCGACGTACTATGAGAACTTTGTCGATTGGGGCAAGAATGCGTTCGTCAACGGCGGCAATACGCCCAATATGTGGCGTACGCTCTCCGGAGGCGAATGGACGTATCTGTTTGAGCGGCGACCCAATGCCCGCAATCTGCGCGGTCAGGCCGTGGTGAACAATGTGAAGGGCTATATTCTGCTGCCCGACAATTGGACGGCGCCTTCCGGACTGAGTTTCCGACCCGAACCGGAGAACATGACGGCGAACATCTATTCCGCTGCGCAATGGGAACGGATGGAAAAGAACGGCGCGGTGTTCTTGCCGGCAGCCAGTTACCGCACCCTGCTCAACCTGATAACCCCGGATGACGAAGGTTGTTATTGGTCATCTTCGTGGTACAACAAGGAGGAAGACGAGGCATCGTATATGTGGTTCTACACCAAAGGTTCGGGACCGACAACCAATCGCGCTACGCACAACGGCCATTCGGTGCGCCTGGTGCTCAATATGAATCAGGTGGCCAAACCTGCGCCTAAGGTGATCAGCCAATCGACGACGCCTGTTCCCACACAGCCTGCGCAACCTAAGCCGGTTGTGACCCATTCCGGCAAAACGAATCCTGTGCCCAAAGGCGGACTGCCGGGCATCTTCTCCGTCAGTGCCAACAAGAAAGTGTATTTCTCGATGGGAAATGCGCAGTACAACGAGGACGGCTATTCGCCGACGGAACAGTTTGCGGAACACCAGTGGGATATAGTGGGCGACGCTACGCGCGGAGACGTCTATTACAAAGGTGTCAAATGTGACAACACCAAACTCAAACGCGGTTTTGCGGGTTGGGCTGACCTCTTCGAATGGGGAGGAGACATGTCGCAGAACTCCGCCGTGTATGTTTATTCGACGTTCTTTGGCTACAAAGAGTGGGGTGAGCGCAGTTTCCGGAACGGCGGTTATCCGGAGAACGGACTGTGGCGCACGCTGACGGGCGACGAGTGGGTTTATCTGTTTGACCAGCGACCCAATGCCCGCAATCTGCGCGGACAAGCCACGGTGAACAACCATCACGGCTATGTTCTGCTGCCCGACGCATGGCAGATACCGCAAGGCTTATCGTTCCGTCCGCAGCCTAACAACTGGACCACCAATACCTATACGGCCGATCAATGGAAACGCATGGAGCAGAACGGCGCCGTGTTCCTGCCCGCCGCGGGTGTACGCGTAGGCAAGGAGATACAGGGAATCAACGAGATTGGCTCCTACTGGTCATCCACCATGCATAACCAGCGAGGCGAAGGTGACGTGGATGCGCGGGGTATATCGTTCTCCGCCAACAGTGCCAAATCGAGTGTGTATGATACCTGGCACCACGGATTCTCCGTGCGATTGGTGCAAGATATAGATTTTGTCAAGCCCGAGAAAAAAAGCGTTTGGGCCGATGTACCGGCTAACCAATTGGCTCAATTGCCGGATCTGGAACCCGAAGGTGAATGGAAGCTGTACGACGATATGCATGTGGTAGGCGATATCAATCCGCGTGACGGATTCCGCCGCGTCAAGGTGCCCAAGGGTTCGTTTGCCGAGTTCCTGCGCAACTACAAACTGAAGGACGATTGGACACTCTATTACTACAACGGTGAGAAGGTGAAGAATCAGTTCGGCGCCTACGCCGTAATGGATATAGATATCGGTACACGCGACCTGCTGCAATGTGCCGACGCGGTCATGTTGCTACGTGCGGAATATCTCTACAGCCAAAAGCGCTACAAAGAGATTCACTTCAATGCCCTGAGCGGCAAGCGGCTGAACTATACCGACTATGTGGGTGGCGATTACTCGCGTGCCAAATTCCGCAAGTACATGGATTATGTCTTTGCCTACGCCAACACCGCTTCGCTGGAGAAAGAGATGAAGACGCGCAAGATAGAGGATATACAGATAGGCGATGTGTTCATCACCAGCGGTAATCCGGGCCACGCCATGATTGTGGTGGATATGGCGGTGGACCAGGAGGGCAACCGTGCGCTGCTCTTTGCACAAGGAATGATGCCGGCTCAGAGTGTGCATGTGGTTACCAATCTGGAACATGGCGAAGATACACCGTGGTATCTGATAGACAAGTATCTGGACTGGGGCACGCTGTTCCACTTCCCGAACTATTCGTTCAGTGTACAAACGGACTTGAAGTGTTTCGAGTAAACATCCCTACTCTATATCAAAAAGAAACAGGCGACCGTTGAGTCGCCTGTTCTGTTATCGCTTGAGAGGTTTGCATTTCTCAGCCAGATATGCTGCTTCGTCTGCATTCAGCAGCGGGGCTGTTTCCTTATAGACGCGCGCGTGATAAGCGTTGATCCACGCTATCTCCTTGTCAGTCATTAGACTCATGTCGATGAGCGAAGTGTCATAGAAGCATAGTGTGAGGGTCTCAAAGGCCAGCCATTCGTCTTCGGTTGTGGTGGCTGCGGTCTGAGCGGCCGGAATGACCGTAATCAGGTTCTCGGTGCGGATACCCCATTCGCCCGTACGGTAGATACCCGGTTCGTCGGAAATAATGTGCCCTACCTCCAGCGCCGTTGGGTTGTTGTCAGTACGCACGTTCTGCGGTCCCTCGTGGCAGCCCAGGAAATGGCCCACACCGTGACCTGTGCCGTGGCCGAAAGTGATGCCCGCTTGCCACATATACTGCTTAGCCAGCGCGTCCAATTGGTTGCCACGTGTACCCTTCGGGAAACGCACGGTCTGGAGAGCAATATGTCCCTTGAGCACGTAGGTATAATCGCGTTTGGCTTGCGTAGGAATATCTCCGCCGAGCCATACGGTACGCGTGATGTCGGTTGTTCCGTCGAGGTACTGTCCGCCGCTATCGAGCAGCAACATACCTTCGGGCTTAACCTCTGCGCAGTTATCCTTGGTGGCAGCATAGTGTACGATAGC
>JAEEHO010000251.1 GCA_016280845.1 Paludibacteraceae bacterium
ATCACCGAGTGCAAAATTACTACAAATTTCTCATATACACAAATAATTTTAGGAAAAATATGTACATTCTTAACAATTGAGATATTTTTCATAAAAATTGATATCTTTTGGGCTTAAGTTATCTCAACTATCTCAAGAATCTCATGCAAAAGAGTATTGGTGAGTACGGCGAGACCTCAGTGTGATCTCAGTGTGATCTGCTGACGAACATAGTAGTAACATAATAATCACATAATAACAACATAATAATCACATAATAATAACATAATACTTGCGGCACTTTAATGGGTGAAGGGGTGATGGGTGATGGGTTACGGGGTACAGAGGATGGGGAACGGACGCTGATACCCGCATATAATGCGGGGAAACGAACATACGGAGGGGATAGCCCGAGATAATATCTCGGATAATAAACGCTCAATGCCGGATAATATCCAGCGCAATGAACGAAACTACCGGCATACAATGCCGGGATAATGGACGGAGCCAGCGGGATGGCATCCCGCATAATAAACATAGAGAGAGATTACAGGGGATGGGTTATGGGTGACGGGTTACGGGAGACGGGAAGGTGGAATACCATCATAGTGGGACTTATATAAAAAAAACGGATGACGGTTTGACGGTTTGACGGTTTTTAATGTAATGGCACACAGAATCAATGATTTATAGCCAATAAGAACCATAAAACAAGCCATAGAAACCGTCAAACCGTCATTAGTATAATCGGTTATAGGTTATAGGTTACGGGTGACAGTGGCGCGAGGGTAGCGCGAGAGTGGCTAATTGACCGCTAACTACCCACTGTAAAGTCTAGGACTTACTATGGCTGAACTAAAGAATGAAGGAATTAATAAATGTATAAAGGGACGATGTACGATGTACGAAGGCATTGTAAAGGCGAAAGGCATTGTAAAGGGCGAAAGGACTATTAGTCGAAACACCATTTTAGACCGAGGCAGGGATTGACCATCCAGCCTGAGCCGGCGAAGTTATAACTGAACTCTATCTCCGTGCCGATATGCAGGTGATTGCACTTGAACCACTGACCTACGTTGTACCATAATTGCGGTTCGCTCAGCACGACAAACGACTGCATAGTACCGCTCTTTTGCCCCCATATATCCAAAAAACCGGAGAAAGTGAGTCCCGGCGCTGTACAGAAATCACGGCAAGCCCAAACGAAAGTGAATTGCAGCGGCACCTGGTTCTTCTGCCCGTCCGCTATATACTTGTATAGCAATTCGACGTTGAACGTGTTCTTGTAGTCGGCTGTGTGCAGAAAATAATTGAGCCCGACGAGTGCTGCATGGTTAATACCGTAGCCATAATACGTGCCGTCTGCATTTTTGCCCAGACCCAAACCACCGTTGTATTCCACCTGTAGGCTCAGGTCTTTGGCCACTGTCTTTTGCCAGAAATTCAGGCAACGGGCTATTTCCCAATAGGCCATAAAAGGTGTATTCTTCGGATCCGAAGGATGGATATTGTAGTCGAAATCGACAAAGGCGAACGTGTTGCCCCAATTGTCCGGATAGAACAATTCCAAAGTTGTTGTCACGCGGTTGGTGCGTTGGTTGGTGCATGCCGTCCCCAGGCTTCCGAAATCATAGAAGACCTGCAAATTTGTGCCTGCGAATGTGACATTAACGCTCAGCGTCAATAGGCAAGCCCATAGTAGTGTACGCTTTGCCATTCTTGTAAATCAGTATTTGTCCGTTACGTATGATTTTCGTAGCCGTAGCGGGTATTTTTGTTTGGTCGATGTCGCTATAAGGTCCGGTGATGGTCATGTTGCCGGAAACGCTCTTGACAGTTAGGCGTCCGTTGGACTCATCGTACGTATAAGTGGCGCCGGTGATAACTATATCTGACGAAGCAGGGCGGTTGTCCGGTGTGCCAAGATAGGCAATGAAACCGCTACTGAGTGTCAATTGGTAGGCGGGCCACATTGGTACGCCTGTGACGTTAACGGGATAAGTGGTGACACCGTTTGCGTCCTTGAGCATTTGAATAGCCAATTCGGGATAATCGATGAACGGATTGCGGTTACCCTGGTAGTCTTGCGCTCCATCGTTGCGAACCATCTCTGTCAGCGATATCGGATCTTGCATGTGCCATTTGAGTAGAACAGGAATGGATTCAAAAACTCCGCCACTGCCCAGTTTGTCCAGCAGTTGCGCATTGCCGTTGTAAAGGTTGCTTTTGTGCCCTCCTGCTTCGCCGTAAACGACATAATCATAGATGATAACGCGTGCCGCATCGCCGCGATACGAACCGAGGTTGGATGATACGTAAAGTGAATTATTGATACTCACTTCATCAGGATCATAGTAATTGGACGATTCTCCGTAAGCCGTATTGCCGCGATCACTGTTGACTGCAACACTGGTAGGACGAACCGATTGCATATCGTGTCCCATTGGAATGCCTTTATCTGCTCCTTTTGATTGCGGCCATGTATGTTCGCGGTTGTATGTCTTACCACCATCCCATGTACCATTCATTGTACGGCCGTCGTAGTAGCCTATGATATTGCCGCTTGTGTTCAGATCCTTGTCCACATTGACATAGGCCGGACGAAGCGAATTATAATTGAATGAGCTATTACCGATATTGCTGGTACTTCCCATCAGCGCATTGAGCGCGCCGAAGAGGTCATTGCCGTATAGCGCACACAAGGCTTCCGGCGAATAAGTGCCTGTGTAGTAGGCTGACTGCTTGTTAAGGTAGGTAGAGTAGGCTGCTTGCGCCTCAGTTGTTCCCATATGGGCCTGCATGTCCACCGCCCAAGCGGGCAGAGTGGACAATGCAAACACATATAGAATGAAAAATATTCTTTTCATAGTTTTATTATTCAGCCTCTTCCGGTTCATTGACGAGTATATTCTTTACTTCCCAAGTGCAACAGGTCTGGCCCGGAACACTCTTGTAGCGGAAGCCGATAACGATCTTCTGGTTGTTCCAAGCGCTTAGATCCATGCGACCGCTGTTGTAGAAAGTCCAGCTGAACGAATCCATCAGACCCTTCTCGCCGTCAAACTCATTCCAAGGCAGTTGTGTCCAGGTGGCAGTACGTACGTCATCTACGTAGTCGGTAGAAACCCATACAGATACTTGGTCTTTGAGTGTGCCGTCTAGCGGGCCGTAGTTGATGGCGTGGTCAAAACTCAACGCAGGCGCCGTAGCATTCTTCAGCTTGATAGTCGGAGTAACGAACCATCCTTCGCCCGTGTGAGGACCGCTATAATAAGCCGTTCCCTTCATGCCGTAGGTGTTATCAAACTTCCAGATGTAGGATATGCCTTCCTCCAGGTCAAACTCCTGTGTGGTGAGTTTCCCTTGGTTGCCTTCGCCTGCAATGGCCTGCTTGTAGTAGGTCGAGAGGTTAGCCGACCAACCGCTGGCGAGAACGAAAGACATCACTTCCTCGATAATGCCGGTGTTGGCAATCCACTCTGTGCCGTTGTATTTATACTCCATAGCATCATAGAGGCTGGTCTTGGAGTTGTAAACCATCACAGCAACAATCTGGTCTTCTGCCGCGTACGGATAATTGTTCTGCAGGAACTTAACGGCCTGACCGTTTGCGTTGTCCGGAACGATGCGCACCGGAGTATTGTCGTTGGTGTATTTCACCCACTTTGCTCCGTTCTCAAACAGATATAGTATCTCGCGTTTTTCTTCGATACGGCCGCCTTCGCTTGGCTCCTTGCTGCTGTAGTTATATACTACGCCGATGCACATGTCGTCATCTATCTGCGGCAATATAGTTGTCACTTTGTCTGCAACCGATGGGCTCAAGTAGAGTTTGCCCTCTTCGCCCCAGATCTTTGCGTAGTCTGCTTCGCTCAGTTCGTAGCGAATAGTCTGGTTCAGCATCTCGATGTATGCCGGCAGACCTTCGTCGGTCTTGTAGGTCACGTTGAACGTAGATCCCGGATCGAGGTGAGGATACTTGCTGTAGATGAAGGCAGGCACGTACATATCAGCCGAAGCCACTTCGTTGAAGCAGTGGTTCTCACCCACGCGCGCCAGTGCTTTTTGGTTAGGTGTGCGGTTGGCTATCGTATCCAGACTCTCGGCGTACGCCTTGTTGGTCTTGTTGTTGGCAATAGTGACGTAGTCAGCCTCTTCCAGCGTGTAGTCGTAGGTCTTGACCACGCTGATTTGCGGATCGCCGTTGTCCAGATATTTCTTGTCGAAATAGTTCTCACAAGATGTACAAAGTGACAATGTACCAAGTACAAAGGCGATGCTATATAAATATCTTGCTTTCATAATAATTTCAATTTTCAATTATCAAAACTGCAGTTTTAGTCTGATGTTCCACTGGCGACCCTTGTTGTAGAAGAAGTAGATGTTATCCTTTGTGTTCTCCACAACGCCTGCGCTGGCAGTATTGGCCGACCATGCTTTCTCTATGTAGTATTGGTTGAGCACGTTAGTCACGTTGCCGGCCAGTGTGGCACGCAGCGGACCCATGTCAAATGAGTAGCTGGCGCGGATATCCATGCTACCACCCAGCGGGCAGCGGTATGGTTCTACGATGTTCATCTCTTTGCCCAGATTCAGGTTGCTACCCGAGAAAGAGTAGTAGCTGTAGTTGCGGTCGTACAGTGTATATTCTGCGCCGATGCGGAAGCCCTTGAACGGCTTGAACAGAACGCTGAAGTTAGCCGTTGTCTGTGCCTGACCGCCGACGTGGATTCCCTTCATGTTGACTTTAGCCCATGCGTGATCCGGTGCGCCAATCTCGGTGCGCTGGCCGTCTGCCGTCATAGCGAAACCGTGCTCGTCATATGCGCGACCGATGACGCTGTCGCTATCCCATTTCCAGTCACCCAGCGAGAGCATTGCGCTCAGTTCCAACCATTTGGTAGGACGGGCTTTTGCCTCAAACTCCAGACCCATGTGACGAGCATTAACGCCGGTCATGTTCATGTAGAACTCGGTTTGGTTGGCATCGCTCAGGTTGCCGTATTTGGTCATCGACTTGTCCATCCACTCGGTGAAATAACCGTTCACGTGAATGCTTGCGTATTGGTTCTCAAAGCCGTAGCCGAGTTCCACGCTACCGATCTTCTCGTTCTTAGCCTCGTTGTTGATGGCGTTGGAAGTGCTGACACTCATGTAGATAGCCTGATACTTCGGTGCGCGGCTGATGAAGCCTGCGTTGACGAAGACATTGTGATACTTGGCGAACTTGTAGTTGACACCGCCCTTTACGGTAAATCCGAGACGCAGGGTGGAGTCTTTTGCTGTTACGTTGTTGTAGTAGTAGCGGTCGGTACGCCAGTTGTGGTTGAACGAAAGCGATGCGTTCACAAAGGCAGAGAGGTTGTTCTTGCTGTACTCAAGACTACCGAAAACACCCTCTTGTACAATTGTACCTGTGTAGTCGCGATAGCATACATCGCCAACGCCGAGTTTCTCTGTCACCCAGTTCATATCGCTGGCGTTCGGGTTGTTCTCCGGCAATACTTTGGTACGCGTTGCGTCCATGTAGTAACTGCCACCGAATAGGTCGCTGATGACTGCTGTGTGAATACCCTGATACCAACGAGCGTCGATACCTGCGGTCAACTCAAGGCAGTCCAGAAATTTCTTGTCGAAGGTAGAAACCAAACCAACCCAGTTGTGGTAGTTGCGGTTCTCGCACATAACGAGTTCGGATCCGTATTCGGAAGCAGCGTTGATCTCCTGAACCTTAGCGTAGTCGAACATACCGGTTATCGGATCACGGAAAGTAGTGCAAACGAGACCGTTGTATGCACCGCGAGTCAGATCGCTGTAGGCGTATGTAGAGTTGTAGCCGTTCTCAGCAGTACGTCCGAATCCACGACCGATAGAAACATATGCGGTGGTACTCAGACTGCTGTTGTCGTCAATCTGCCAAATATGGTTGAGCGAGATCTGCGGCTTGTGATATTGGTTGTAGTTGGTACCTGTCTGTTTGCCGTCCTTGCCGATTCCGTACGACGGGTTGTATTGGCGACGATCCATGCCGCTCGGCATGTATTGTGCTACGCGGTTCCACTCAGCCAGTGTCAGCGCACCGCTGCTACCCGATGGGCGGGTCCAGTGCCACTGAGGAGCACCAAAGCCGCTCAACGACAACTGGTGGCTCTCATTGATACGTTTGGATATATTGGCGAAATAACTGTATCCGCAGAAACCTGTTCCCTGGATATAACCGTCACCCCAGGTGCGGCTACCGAGAACGGTGATGGCCCATCCGTTCTTCATCAAGCCGGTGCTGACCGAGAATGCCACTTTGTTGTAACCGTCGTTACCCATGGCATATTGTACGAATCCGCCTTTCTTGGCGTCTATACCGCGTGTTACGATATTGATGGTACCGCCCACTGACGGAGCCGACAGTTTGCTGGCACCCATACCGCGCTGGGTCTGCATCACACTGGTTACATCGCTCAGACCTTGCCAGTTGGACCAATAGACTGTTCCGCCTTCCATGTCGTTCATCGGCACACCGTTGATCATGGTTGCTACGTTGGTGTTGTCGAATCCGCGCATCCAGATCTCAGAGTCGCCCCAACCGCCACCTTGGCCGTTGGCGTGTACGCCCGGAGTGTTCTTCAGCACTTCCGGAAATTCCTGACCTGCCAGGCGTTCCTCGATCTCCAACGCCGTAACCTGACTTACAGCCACCGGCGTCTGTTGTGTACGAGCCATCTGTCCTGTGATCGTCACATCCTCCAGAGCCACAGCCTCCGGATTCATCTTGATGAGGCCCAAGTTGCCTTCTTTGGCTTCAATCTCGATGGTCTGATAACCTACGTACGAAAGTTGCAACTTAGCGCCCGGTTGTACGCTGATACTGAAATTACCGTCCAAGTCGGTAATGATACCATTGGTAGTGCCTTCTTCCAAAACCGATACGCCAATCAGCAATTCTCCGGTCTTGGCATCTTGCACACTACCTGTTACTTTCTGCGCCTGCGCGAACATTGTCGCTGTCATTCCGACACAGAAGAGTAGGGTGATGATTTTTTTCATAAGAGATAATAAAAAAAAGATTGTTTTTGTTATTTCGGATAAAGATTGTTTCCCCGTAACCTGTCACCTATAACCCGTAACCCTTTTGCCTTTACTTGTATATCTCGTTCAGCGCCTGGGCTAAACGGATTCCGGCGATATAGAGTTGGTATTCCATCGGTTCGTGCCAGCGGTATATATAGTGGTATGTATTGCCGTCCCATGTTTGCTGGTAGGCATAGATGGCTTCGGTCAAATGGTAGTTGTGGAGCAACAGATCCTTGCTGCTCATCTGTTCGATAGCCCGACGCTGGTCGTCATAACGCCACTCCAGCATCTCTGCATATTCGGTGTAGCTATAGCCCTGCGATTCTATCAGTTTGGTGTCCCAAACGGTGTGCAGGTTGGTATTGTTGTTTTTGCTGAACCATGCCATCCGGACGCCATTGCCGCCTTTGTCATCCATATGCGCCATGTGCATCGGACAATAGCGGTCGCCCGAGAGATGAATAAAGAAACGCAAGGTGTGATTCGTTTTTATATCAGACGATGGTTGATTGTTTGTCAGTACTTGCGCCAGCGAATCCAACGCTCGGAACAGATTGCCACCCTCTTTGGGATAATTGGTTAGCGCATCGGCAACAACAGCGTCACTCAGTCCGCCGTCAAAATCCTGGTAGTGCCAGTCGTGGCTGTTGGAATAGATAGTATCACTCTTGATCTCGTCCGGCCAGTTGGTCCAATAGATCATGCCGCCTTTGCCGAGAATGGCGTCAACGCTCTTGCGTGCCTTTTTGCTCAGGTTGTCATAGGCAATCTTGGCGATGATACGGTGTCCCTCTTGGCCCCAAGACCAAGCCGGCAACGAATAAGCGGTCGCGCACGCGATACATAATAAGATATAGAGAGAATGTTTATGTGCCTGAATGGCATGAGATAATTTGCCTTTCATGGTATGTGTTGTATCAATTTTCTTTTTCATTTTTCAGATGTTTGAAGAGGACGTTGATTATCATGATGACGGCTGTGCCGAGAATAGCTTCTGCATACATGCCGTAGCCGCACAGACAACCGATGGCGGCCGCACACCAAACAGTAGCGGCTGTCGTCAGACCGCGCACCGTATCACCGTTCTTGAAAATAATACCGGCACCTAAAAAACCGATACCGGAAACTACTTGCGCAATTATACGCGAATTGTCACCACCGATTATTGTCGGCGACATCAATACATAAAGCATACTGCCCAGAACAATCAACGAAGTGGTGCGTGTGCCGACAATCTTGCCGTGCATCTCACGCTCCCAACCAATCGAATAGCCTAATGCAGTCGCCAGGAATAACTTTGTTATCAGCGTTATCCAGTCTGTGTGTAAAAAAGATTGAATCATTGCCATAAACTTTAGCCGCTGCAAAAGTACTACATTTTTTTTGAATACACAAGTCTTTGTGCAAAAAATCGTGTAAACGGCTGTTTTTGTGAATAAGATGATCGGTCGATAAATAGCCCATCAGACAATTATTGTAACAAAAAATGCAGAAAAAAACACTTTCCATTTGGAGATATCAAAAAAAAGTGCTACTTTTGCGGCGGCAAATTTTTATAGGTATGTCTATAGAAGGCAATAGGAGATATTTAAGTGAACTGTATCAGAACTATAAATCAGAGATACCGTTTGCATTGACGCTCGCATTTTGTGCGGGTATGAGTATGTGGCTGTCGCGTTATATTCCGGTCGCGTATTTTGATAATGTAGTTACACCGGCATTTAATATCAGCATTACTGTTGTTGCTCTGTTCGGGGCAATATTGATGTTCAAGCACTCCGAGGGCTTGCGTATTCGCCGTGCATGGGGCTATTGTTTGGCTATTTGGGGAATTTTGGAGTTCTCGTTGCTGGCTGTTTCCTACGACTTGAATATCCCTATCTATAACGTGGATGCGGACGAAAATGTCAAAATGGCTGCGTTGGTGGTAGGCAATTTCATGGGATGGCTTCTCCTTATCTATCCTACAGAGGCGCTCCGGCCCGGATGGCTGAACTTGAGGCGTGCTGCTATGCAGTTCCTGCCGATGTTTGCACTTGTGATTATTGATCTGCTGGTCCCGGTCGATCTGAGTTGGCTGATTTCGCTCTATCCGTTGTTCCTCGCTATTCTGCTGATTCGCCATCTGCATGTCTATCGTGCTTGGTGTGAGGAGAACTACTCGTCGATGGATTATATCGGCGCGCAATGGATTGTACGCTATTTTGTCATGCTCACTATAGCGGGAATAGAACTTATCTATTTAGGCATTTCCGATGATCATATGCGTATCTTTACCCAACAGTGGCTTATTCTCTTCATGTTCGCCTATAGCACCGTGCAGATTCTTTTCCGTCGTGACCCGTGGGAAAATATAACGGTGGATGACAAAGAGTGGCCCGAGGCGGAGGAAGGTAGCGATCCGATTGCTATTCTCGAAACAGGACTGAATTCGCACACGGATACCGATGCCGAGTCCGAAATCGAAGGTAGTTATGTCACGCTAACCGACGGAGGACTTGTCGCGCACAACGATGACAATCAACCAGATGCAACCGATTATTCGGCTTATCGCGAAACACTCGAGAACTGGATGGCCAGCGAAAAACCGTATCTTAATCCTGAGTTCCGATTGCTCGATCTGCGACAAGTTTTGCCGCTGAATAGAACCTATCTGTCGCAACTTATCAATAGCGAATATGACTGCAATTTCTATCAGTACGTAACGCGTTATCGTATCGTCGAAGCTATGCGTCTGATGCGAGAATGTCCTGAACTCAAAATACAGGATATATCCTCTCAATCAGGCTTCTCATCGCCTACTGTCTTTGCGCGTACGTTCACTCGCGAAACGGGGCTTACACCACGAGAATGGAATAAACAAAATTGACAATTCGTAAAAAATGCCCACTTTTTCTCAACTATAAATCAATAACTGCCCGTAGCTATTGCACGGGTGGTTTTTTTATAGTAATTTTGCACCGTCAAAACAAAAAACCTATTGCCGAGAAACCTAAACCTTAACGAAAAAGACTATAATCTAAACCTTAAGAATAAAGTAAAAACCTATTGCCGAAACTTAGCCTTACCTAATACCATTTTCGAATAACTAAATCTTAACTTTGAAAATTTTTTCCACCTATTGCCGTTATACCTAAAACTTGACTTATCATACAACCTATAGCGTTTTACTTAACCTTACTTGAATTATTACCTTAATTATTTATTAAGTGTTCGAAAGAACCTACGACGCCAGTGGGCGAAGTAGTGCGTTATTACCAAAATACCCCGCCACTCTCCTTACTGAAGGGGAGAAACTTTAGCAAAGTGACATGCATCCGCGCATGTCACTTTTTTAATTCGTACACTAAACCTGTAGTCTATTTCTCCCCTTTGTCGAGGTGGGGGACTGCCTTGATTTAGCTGTCCGAATGGCAGAAGTAGCGGGGGATCGTCACTCCAACCAAACATCAAGGGGGTGGCTTCGAGTGGTTTTCGAGAGCTTACCATAGGATCACCATATGATTCCCATAGGATCACCATATGATCAGACCTACTAACGGCACAAAAATGCCTCACATACTATATATACATAGTATATATACTTTTTGTTGCCTTTAGTCGTCGTACGAAAGAACGATGGAATTTGTTTCACGGCATCGGATATGGCCGTCGGACAGATCATAGTGGTAGGTACGCGTCTTGCCGCCGCACGCCATAGATAGAGTTATTTCTCCGCCGTTACTGTAAATAAAACCTGCATTTTCATAGTAATCCGGCGCCTCGGAGATTGTTGAGTCTGATATATATCGGATCATATGTAAGAACTCTCCATTAATATGATCAATGTGGTAGGTAAACAGGGTGTCTGTAGAAATGACATATGTACCTTCTCCACTGACAATAACTCTGTATATGTCTTTCTGTATGTTGCCTTGGTCAAGGAAACAGGAATCAAGTAATTCGGCTGTCAACGCAAGAGTGGAATTTGCCGTGTTCGTACTGAGAATAAACTCCTCATCCGCAGGATGGGATATGAGCAGACTATCCCCTGACAAAAAACCTTTTGACATGAGCCATGAACCGTTGAAATCGGTCGTGGTATCCAAATATGCCTGCCAGACGGCACTCTCAATGCTACTGGTGATATAGGTGTATTGACTGAAGTAGCGATGCGCGTCTTCCGCCAATTGGTCGTAGTCGCAACTAACCATTGTTGCGGCCAAAAGAAAAGTGAAAATGAGTTTCTTTGTCATATCCGTGTGGAGGCTTTGTGTTTGTGTGTTATATTTTGAGCACAAAAATACTACAAATACTGGAGAACGGAAAGCAGAGCGCGATTTTTCAAGCGCAAAAGGTGCTTTTTCGAAAAAAAAGTCGTGCGCGCTTGCGTATATGAAAAAAATGTAGTACCTTTGCGGCCGATTTTGCGTAATACGACCATTTTGAAAGAATTGAAACTATTACGCGGGGTATTGGGAAAACTTAAAAATAATTGATATGACAACAGGAGCAAAGGCTATCACATGGACGTCAATCATCGCCGTTTTGGCATTGGCTGGCTACATCTTCTTTAAGTTCTGCTTCGTTTATGCTGAGGGCGTTAACGAAGGCGACATCAACTATTTCCAAAAGGAAGGTTATATCTTCAAGACCTACGAGGGCAAAATGATTCAAACGGGTCTGAAGAACACCAAGGTACAAGGCTCAATCCAGTCGAATGAGTTTAAGTTCTCTGTGGCAGACGAGCGAGTGGCACAAAAGTTATTCGACAGCTCGAACACCGGCGTTAAGCTTCATTGGAAACGCTACAAAGGAACGCTGCCTTGGCGTGGTAACAGCCAATTTATCGTAGATTCTGTTTATTCAGCGCCTAAAGCGCAATAAAAACGACATAAATTAAGGTATTTAAAGATTATGATGACAGAAGAAAAGTACAATTTTGTCAAGTATTTCGAGCGTTCGTTTCAGAAACACTGGGACCTGGAAGCAGTAACGGATTATGGTACAGACTTCACGCTCACGTACGGACAACTGGCAATTAATATTGCTAAACTGCACATCTTGTTCGAAGAGTGCGGTATCGAGAAAAACGATAAGATTGCCCTGATGGGTAAGAATACCGGCAACTGGGTAGCTGTTTATTTGGCAGCAATCACTTACGGCGCTATTATCGTTCCTATTCTGCAAGATTTTCGTCCCAACGACGCGATTCATATTATCAACCACTCGGAGTCGAAATTACTGTTTATCAGCGATGTAAATTGGGAAGGTATCGACCTGGATCAGATTCCGGAGGTGCGTGTGGCTGTCAGCCTTAACGATTGGCACCCGATCTCGTTGTCATTGGATCCCAAGAAGATCAACTACGACGCCATCGCTGCGTTGTTCAAACAGAAGTATCCGAACGGCTATTATGCTAAGGATGTGCACTATGACGACCGTCCGAACAGCGAAATAGGTAGTATCAACTACACCAGCGGTACAACCGGCTTCAGCAAAGGCGTTATCATGCCGCTGAACGGCTTGGCAGGTAATATCCGTTACGGAATTGACTCCGGTCTCGTTTATGCGGGCTCACGCTTTGTTACCTTCCTTCCGCTGGCGCACGCTTACGGCTGCGCGTTCGATTTCTTGTCGTGCTTGGCTGCCGGTGGTCATACATGGTTGGTAGGCCGTACTCCTTCACCGAAAATCCTGCTGCAGGCTTTTGCAGAAATCAAACCGACACTCATTCTCTCCGTTCCTTTGATCCTGGAGAAGATATACAAGAAGATGATTGTTCCGCAGATCCAGAAACCGCCTGTAAGTTGGGTGCTCAAAGTGCCGTTCTTGGACGAGGTTGTTTGCTCGAAGATTCGCGAACAGTTGGTTCAAGCCTTCGGTGGCGAGTTCCGTCAGATGATTATCGGCGGTGCTCCGCTAAATCCTGAGGTAGAGGCGTTCCTGTATCGTATCAAGTTCCCGATGTCGGTAGGCTATGGCATGACCGAGTGCGCGCCGCTGATCACCTTTACTCCGTATAACGAGGGCAGCCGTCTCTACTCGTGTGGTCGTCCGCTGGATGGCATCATGGAGGTGAAGATCCTGAATCCGAATGAGGACGGTATCGGCGAGATAGTTACGCGTGGTGAGAATACCATGACTGGATACTTCAAAAATCCTGAGGCAACCAAGGAAAGCTTCACCGAAGACGGATGGTTGCGTACAGGTGACCTGGGATTGCTGGACGAAGACGGATTCCTCTATATCAAAGGACGTTGCAAGACTATGCTGCTCGGCCCAAGCGGACAGAATATCTATCCGGAAGAAATTGAGGCTAAGATCAATAATATGCCGTTCGTACTCGAGTCATTGGTCCTTCAGCAAGAGGACAACCGTCTGGTTGCACTCGTTTGTCCGGACTACAACGAGGTGGATGCCAGCGGAATGACCAAAGAGCAGTTGCTGGATCTGATAGAAGATTCGCGCAAACATGTTAACTCCGAATTGGCTTCGTACGAGCAGATTGCTATCGTCAAACTCTATCCGCATGAGTTTGAGAAGACTCCGAAGAAGTCTATTAAGCGATTCCTGTACACGAATATGGTTAAATAAGACCGATTCGCAGAAAGAAATGAATCTCTGTATAGATCAAGGAAATAGTCGTACAAAAGTGGCGTTGATGGAGGACGGAGGAAAGATGATTAACCATTTCATCTACAAATCCTTCTCCTCCGCCGACGTCGAACGTCTGTTTGACCTATACCCG